>NZ_RCXU01000018.1:0-87761 GCF_004167315.1 Blautia sp. aa_0143 | reverse complement strand
TTGTGGAGAACCATTTATGGTACAGACTGAACATTTGCGAAGCAAATGACATCGAACGACGGAGTCGTGAGATGACCACCGCTGGAGTATCGGTACGCAGGTTAGAATTGATTCAAAGAGTTTGATTAACGATCAACAGGCATGTATGTAGTTTTTAAGGTACAAACCTTAATTAAATATTTAAGTAATCCTCCTTAGCTCAGTCGGTAGAGCATGCGGCTGTTAACCGCAGTGTCGTTGGTTCGAGTCCAACAGGGGGAGTTTTTTTATGCCTGTAAACAAGGAATTGTTTACAGGCACTTTTTATATGTTTGTATAAATATCCGTTATATATATCGTAATATTTGACCGAATCAAGTAATCCCCTATAGAATGTTTTCTGATAACAGACTGGAAACTATTTCGAAATCATGCTAGAATGAAATTGGTTTGGTTAAGAAAGAATAATTTATGAGAAAGAAGCAGAAAAATGGAATTATTTGATATCATAGATGAAAACGGAAATCCCACTGGAAAGATCGTAGAACGGAGTATTGCTCACGCAGAAGGAATCCCTCATCGTACTGCTCATATCTGGATCATCCGTCGGAGGAATGAAAAAACAGAGATCCTTCTTCAGAAAAGATCCAGAAACAAGGACTCCTTTCCTGGAAAATTTGATACTTCATCTGCAGGTCACATACAGGCGGGAGATGAACCAATGGAATCGGCATTACGGGAACTGAAAGAAGAACTGGGAATCCATGCGGAATCAGCTGATCTGCAGTTTGCAGGAAAATTCCCCATATCTTTTGCCAGAGAATTTCATGGAAAAATATTCCGGGATGAAGAAATCGCTTTTGTTTATATTTACGATCACCCTGTAGAGATCGATCATCTTACACTTCAAAAGGAAGAAGTAGAAGAGGTACAGTGGTTTGATCTGGAAGAAACGTATCAGCAATGCAGTCAGCACAGAGATAAATTCTGTGTTCCGCTGGGAGGTCTGCAGCTTGTACGTCAATTTATAAAAAGTAACGGCAATACAATAAAGGAGTGAAAGATCATGAGAAAAGATTTCGGAGCAAAGCCTTACACTTATCCACAGCCGGTATTAATGATCGCTACATATGGTGAGGATGGAAAACCGGATGTTATGAATGCAGCCTGGGGAGGAATCAGCGATGATAAGGAAATTTCCATCTGTGTCAGTGAAAATCATAAAACAACTGAAAACATCCTGAAAAAAGGCGCTTTTACAGTAAGTATGGCAGATGTGGAGCATATGACAGCCTGCGACTATGTAGGAATTGTTTCCGGAAACAAAGAGCCGGATAAATTTGTAAAAGCCGGATTTACAGCAGAAAAATCTGAAAAAGTAGATGCACCTATTATCAAAGAGCTTCCAATCTGTATAGAATGTAAGCTGAAAAGCTATGATAAAGACACCTGCCGGCTGATCGGTGAGATCGTAAATGTCAGCGTGGATGAGAGCGTTCTGGATGAAAATGGAAACGTAGATGTTGCAAAAGCAGCACCGATCACTTTTGATCCGTTCAACAATGCATATATCCGTCTTGGCGAAAAAGTCGGCGATGCTTTTAAAGCCGGAACGGCACTGAAATAAATAATATCTACTGAAATACAGAAAGTCTCTTTCACAGGTACAGATAAAAAATTATCTTCTGGAAGAGACTTTCTATTTGTTATAAATATTCTTTAATTCAGAACTCCTAATTCTTTAAAGGCCTGAAAAATCCCGTCCTGATCATTACTCTTTGTTACAAAAGAGAAATGTTTTTGCAGCTCAGAAGGTGCATTTCCCATCAAAACTCCACATCCTACTGCCTCCAGCATTTCCAGATCATTATAATTATCTCCGAATGCAATAGTACTGGTAAGAGGGATTTTTCGAAGATCACAAAGATATTTTACAGCTTCCGCTTTGTTTATGCCGCCAGCCATGATCTCCAGAAGAGAATCGGAAGATCTTGCAATAGATAATTCCGGAAAATATTTGCGAAGAAGTGTTTCTGACGGTGACATATATTCAGAATCGCACATACACAGGATTTTATCTACCATAAGCGTATCTGAGAGAGACTGAAGGGATCCCTCTATAGAGGTAGTTTCCACAACCGTTTCTTCATGGATCACATGAGGGTCTGTCCGGTCTTTTACGATCCAGTCTTCTGAGGTAAAAACATTCCAGGTCACGTGAGGACATTTTTTTTCGATCACATCAATGATTTTGGAAGCGTCGGAAATGCTTATTCCTTTTTCGTAAAGGATATTTTGATCTTCATCCAGGATTAGTGCACCACTGAATGCAATGGTACAACAATGGAAATCATTTTTTTTAATAATAGGACGGATGCCGGAAGGGCTTCGTGCTGAAGAAATAGTAAACAGAACGCCCTGATCTGTCAAAGTATGAATGGCGGAACTAGTCAGCGGAGATACCACATGTTCTGAGGTTAGTAAAGTGCCGTCAATATCGCTGAAAACAGCCTGTGGCTTAAATGAAGATAATGGTTTCATATTCGAGATCCTTTCTGTAAAAGATGAGTATAGGTGTTTCTGTATATAAAATAGCACATAAATAACAAAATAAAAATATATCCAGATTTCATTATGACAAAGCTTTTTTTGGAGCCAGTGCAGTAGATGCCTCTTTTGGAGCATCGGCCACTAGAGAGATCGAAGCAGCTGTGAAACGCTGCGTGTATGCCAATGCAGAGGAAAGCTATCTTCTGGCGGACCATACCAAGTTTGGCAAAAAAAATCTCATAAAATATAATGATGTCAGTGAGTACCAGTTGATCTTTACCGATGAAGAATTGGAAACAGAGCAGAAAAATAAAGTGATCCGACAGGGTGGAAGATTTTGTGAATAGCAAAAATACAGAAATCTGTTGACAGAAGATAAATCTGCAGATTATATATAAATATAACAGATTCACGAAAAAGCCTCGGATTATTCAGAAAATTCATGCTTGTAGGTGAATATAGGATATGATAACATAAAAAATATCATTTTTGTAAAAACGCAAAAAAAGGAGGTGCTGACATGCGCTCAATGAGAAAAAATGCATACAGGAGAGCTATATCTTCCTAATGATGATGAGATCATCCAGGATCAGATCAAAAAGCTGGATCGACTTTATGATTTCAATATGACACGTCCCACACAGTTGGATAAAAGAAATGCTGAAAGAGATACTACACTATGATATAAGAGTGGAAGGAATGTCCGGCTTTTGAAAAATCAAAAAGAAGCAGGTTGATAGGAACAGGAATGGATGAGGACCTGTCTGATGCTGAAAGAAAAGAGGATAAATTATGGGAATGAATGAAACACCGTCAGCAGACCGTGTACATATCGGTTTTTTTGGCAGAAGAAATGCAGGAAAATCCAGTATCGTAAATAAGGTGACAGGCCAGGAGCTGGCTGTGGTATCCGATGTAAAGGGAACTACTACAGATCCGGTAAGTAAGGCCATGGAACTACTTCCTATGGGCCCGGTGGTAATCATAGATACACCAGGTATTGATGATGAAGGACATCTTGGAGAACTTCGCGTCCGCAAGGCGAAACAGGTGCTGAACAGAGTGGATGTAGCAGTTCTTGTAGTAGATGCCACTGTGGGAAAAACCAGTGTGGATGAAGAATTGATCCATATTTTTAAAGAAAAGGAGATTCCATATCTGGTTGTTTATAACAAGGCAGATCTGCTGAAAACAAAAGATGGGAACCGGCTTTCTTCAGATAATAACTTAAACCAGAATACCCATGCGGGTGCGGTCAAAGAGAGCAGTGTCAGCCAGAAACAGGATCATGAAAACCAGAACACAGAGCAATCTATTTATGCCAGCGCCGCCACCGGTCAGAATATCTACGAATTGAAAGAAAAGATCGCTTCGCTGGCAGTAACGGATGAACTGAAATTGCGTCTGGTAGGGGATCTCCTTGAACCATCAGATTTTGCGATTCTTGTAGTTCCCATAGATAAAGCTGCACCAAAAGGGCGTCTGATCCTTCCGCAGCAGCAGACGATCCGTGATGTGCTGGAAGCCGGAGCAGTAGCCATCGTGATCAAAGAGGATGAGCTTTCCAATACACTGGAAACCCTGGGGAAAAAACCAAAGCTTGTGATCACAGACAGCCAGGTCTTTGCCAGAGTCAGTGAAGAAACTCCAGAAGACATCTGGCTTACTTCATTCTCTATTCTGTTTGCCAGATTTAAAGGAAATCTAAAGACAGCGGCAGCTGGGGCAGCAGCACTGGACCGGCTGAAAGACGGTGACAAGATCCTGATCTCAGAGGGATGTACCCACCACAGGCAGTGTGATGATATCGGAACAGTCAAGCTTCCACGCTGGATCCGTAATTATACGGGGAAAGAGCTGGAATTTGAGTATTCTTCCGGAAGAGATTTCCCGGAGGATGTGACGAAGTACAGTCTGATCGTGCATTGTGGCGGATGTATGCTTAATGAGAGAGAAATGCGTTACCGTCAGAAATGTGCATTGGATCAGGAGATTCCTATCACCAATTACGGAATTGCCATTGCGTACATGCAGGGAATCCTGAAACGTTGTGTGGAAATGTTCCCGGATGTGAGGAAAGAACTGGAACAGTAATTTTTTTCAGGTGTTTACATTTTTTCCGAAAAATGATATAGTAGCGATTGTTCATTTTATAAATTTGCAAAAGGTGACGATAAGGAGTTGCAGATACAATGATCGATCAGACACTTTCACAGGCCCTGCAGAAAGAAATTCCAATACTTACAGCTCAGATCCGAAGTCTCTATGCAGAATTCGATAAAAAATTTCATCTTAACGGAGCAAAGATCCCTATAACTTTTGGCATGGAGCCGGATCTGCTGGGATCTTATACAAGAGGCAGCTGCCACGAAAAAGAGCATTTCCATTTTTCTCTGCTGTTTATCGGCTATGCGGTAAAAAATCCTCTGAAAAAAGAAGACCGACTGGATCTTTACAAACATGAATATGCCCACTATATGCAATATAATTTTCACATTCCCTCAGAGTATCAGTGGCAGCACGGAACCCACGGAAGCGCCTGGAAATACTGCTGTTCCCTGACTGGTGCGGCACCAACGCCATATTATAAGGCAGGGGAAGCTCTGATGAAACACAACTATGAGAAAAAACTCCGAAGCCCGATCCATGACCGTACTGTAACGGTGCGGGATACTTACAGAAGAGAGCAGCAGCACAGGAATACTCAGAACAGTATTGTACGCTATGAGATCGGAGAGGATGTCAGTCATCCGAAATTCGGAACCGGAAATATTGAGCATGTAGAGCAGCTTCCGGGTTCTGTAAGGCTTCACATCCGTTTTGGAGAAGAACTGAAAGTGATCGATCAGAAATGGCTTCTTCGGACAAAATATAAAAAGATCTGAATATAGTTTTATAAAAATAGACATCATCCTGGATATCAAAATAGATATCATATGGAGATGTTTATTTTTTTTTATATCATTGATACAGTATAAAAAAATTCTCCGGTACAGAAAATCTGTGTTCCGGAGAACTTTAAGTCAGGCGGATATTTGCGATTCGCATTTAGCCAGTTGCCTGATTCGGTTAAAATCAGCTTATATTATTCAGAAACCTTCACAAACTGGCTGTTATAAAGATTCTGATAGAATCCGCCTTTTGCCATAAGCTCTTCATGGCTTCCCTGTTCGATGATGCTTCCGTCTTTCATGACAAGAATCTCATCTGCATTGCGGATGGTAGAAAGACGGTGTGCAACGATAAAGCTTGTTCGCCCCTGCATCATCCGGTCAAAGGCCTCCTGGATCAGCATTTCTGTTCGGGTATCAATACTGGAGGTTGCCTCGTCAAGGATCAGCATTGGCGGCAGACACAGCATGACACGGGTGATGCAGAGAAGCTGCTTTTGTCCTTGACTTAAGCTGTCTTCATAAAGAATGGTATCCAGGCCATTTGGAAGACGGCGGATAAATTCCCAGCTGTGGGACATTTTAGCTGCCTGGATCACGTCCTCATCAGAAGAATCCGGCTTTCCGATACAGATGTTGTCACGGACAGTTCCATGCTTGATCCAGGTATCCTGGAGAACCATGCCATAGCTTCCGCGGAGGGCATGTCTGGAAACATCGGTGATGGGGGTTCCGTCCACGGAAATACTTCCACCGGTGACGTCATAGAACCGCATCAGCAAGTTGATAAAAGTTGTCTTGCCACAACCGGTAGGGCCTACGATGGCAATACGTCTGCCTGGTTCTGTATGAAGATTAAAGTTTTTAATGAGAGGTTTGTCCGCTTCGTAGCGGAAGGAAACATTCTGGATATCCACTGCACCTTTTACATCGACAAGAGTTCCGGACGGATCCGGGCTTTCTGGCTCTTCCTCCAGAAGATCAAAGATCCTGGTAGCGCATGCCAGAGCGTTCTGAAGCTCTGTGATCACGGAGCTGATATCGTTGAAGGGCTTCATATACTGGTTTGCATAAGCCAGCAGTACGGAAAGTCCACCGACAGTCAGATGACCGCCCGGGATCAGAAAGGCACCTGCAAGAGCTACACCTGCGTAAATGATGTTGTTGACACATCGTGTGGACGGGTTGGTGAGGCTGCTGTAAAAAACAGCCTTCTGGCTGGCATCACGGAGTTCTTCATTGATCGCAGCAAAACGTTCGGAAGAACGATTTTCGTAACCAAAGGCCTGAACCACTTTTTGATTTCCGATCATTTCCTCGATCAGTGCAGTCTGACGTCCACGGGCATCACTCTGCGCACGGAACATCTGGAAGGAATGGGAGGAGATGAATTTCGCCACAAAAAAGCTTACAGGTGTCAGGACAATGATCATCAGAGTGATCCACACATTTTTGGAGAACATGAAGAGCAGGGTTCCGATGATGGTGATGACACCGGAAAACAGCTGTGTAAATCCAAGGAGCATACCATCGGAAAGAATATCCGTATCTGCGATGACACGGCTGATGATATCACCGGTGCTGTGTCCGTCCAGGTAGGACAGAGGAAGCTTCTGGATATGGCGGATGGATCTTGCACGGATATCCTGTACTGTGCGGTAGGTCATACGGTTGTTGATGACACTCATGATCCAGGTGGCAATGCCGGAAAATACGATCATGACAAGAATACGGGAAAGATAGAATCCCATTCTTGTAAAATCAACTTCGTGGGCAGCAACGACCTCATCAATGGCATAACCAAAAAGTACGGGAACATACAGCTGCAAAATTACAGTGACTGCTGCCAGGATCACACTTAATACGAGAAGAAAACGGTATTTTCCAATGAAACGTAGTACCTTGAAAAAGGTTGCCATGCTGTTTTTGCTTTTGGCGGTTGTATCTGTTTTACTCATGCCAGGACCTCCTTTCCAGTCGCTTTTTCATATTTGGTACGCTCTTCCGGGAACTGTGAGAAAAAGATCTCACGGTAGGTTTTACAAGTAGAGATCAGCTCCTGATGGGTTCCTTTTCCGGAAAGCTGACCGTCATCCAGTACCAGGATCAGATCGGCCTGGCGGATGCTGGCGGCTCTCTGGGATACCAGGAAGGTGGTTGTTTTTCCACCAAGCTGGTGAAGGGATTTCCGAAGTGCCGCATCTGTGGCAAAATCAAGAGCACTGGCACTGTCATCCAGGATCAGGATCTCTGGTTTTTTCACAAGAGCGCGGGCAATGGTAAGTCTCTGACGTTGGCCACCGGAAAGATTCCGGCCGTTCTGTTCCAGACGGAAATCCAGCTGACCGTCCTTTTTCTCTACGATTTCACGAGCCTGAGCAGTGGTAAGTGCTTCCCACATTTCTTCGTCTGTGGCATCTTCCCGTCCCCAGCTTAAGTTATCGCGGATGGTTCCCTGGAAAAGTGCTGCTTTTTGAGGAACTACGCCGATTTTTTCCCTGAGTTTCTGCCTGGAATAGGTCTGTACATTCTGACCGTCGAGGGTAATGACTCCGGAGGTTGCGTCGTAGAAACGGGCGATCAGATCCACAAGAGTGGATTTACCGCTTCCGGTACCGCCGATGATTCCGATCGTAGAGCCTTTTTTTGCGGAAAAAGTGATATCAGAAAGGCTAGGTGCGCCGGTTCCTGCATAGGAGAAACTTACATGGTCAAAAGCGACTGCATAGTCACTGCTTTCCACAGTCGGTAAGGAAGCTTTGTCCGGGTAAGTCATGGTGGAATCGACTTTCAGGATTCCGGCAACGCGATCCGCACAGGCCATGGATTTGTTCAGGGTGATGATCAGGGACGCAAGCTTGATCAGTTCTACGATCATCTGTGCCATATAGTTGTAAAGAGCAACTATTTCACCCTGCTGCATGTTTCCGAGGTTTACCTGTACACCTGCAGTCCGGATCAGGATTACTGTTGCGATATTGATCAGTACATAAGTTGCAGGATTTAAAAGTGCAGAGATTTTTCCGACAAATTCGTTCAGTCTGGTAAGTGCAAGATTGATTTCGTCAAACTCCGCAACGGCATCAGCTTCACGGCAAAATGCACGGATCACACGGACACCGGTCAGGTTTTCTCTGGTAAGACGGGTGACGGAATCCAGACGTCCCTGTACTTTTTTGAAAAGCGGGATACTTAAAAACATGATCACAAAGACAACCAGGAACAGTACCGGAATGGCAACTGCGAAGATCAGTGCACAGCGCACATTGATGGTAAAAGCCATTACCATAGAGCCTAGAACAATAAACGGGCTTCGAAGAAGAAGACGGAGTCCCATGTTTACTCCGTTCTGTACCTGATTGACATCGTCTGTAAGACGGGTGATCAGCGTGTCAGTGCCAAGGGTGTCCAGCTCCGTATAGGAAAGCTTCTGGATATGGTCAAATACAGCCTGACGCACTTCTGTGGCAAAGCCTACGCTGGCTTTTGCAGCAAAAAACTGTGCAGTAATGCTGACTGCAAGTCCTGCAGCGGCCATCAGTATCAGAATAAAAAACTTCTGAACGATATAGCCGTGGTCATTATTTGCAATTCCCACATCGATGATCTGGGCGATGACGACAGGCACCAGCAGATCAAATACAACTTCCAGAAACTTGAAAAAAGGAGCCAGAACGCTTTCTTTTTTGTAGTTTTGAAGATATTTTGCAAGTGTTCGCATTTCTTTTTCTTCCTCCGTTTCCTTATTTTTCTATAATAAACCTCTGTTATTATACTCCTATGGAGATAATACGTATAATATTGTTTTTAATGTATGATAATATAATTTTGCTATTGCCTGGGACGGAAATCTGTGGGATGATAGAAGTATGGTTTTTAGGATAATTGCGTGGGAAAGATATTCATAGTATTTACAAAGCATTGCAGATATAGTATTTCTTAACCGAATTAAGAAAGTACTCTGTGGGACAGCGAAAAGCAATAAGCAGTAGATGGGTTTTACCTGTGTTATATATCAGATAAAGAAAGAAGGATTTATATATGGAAATCAGACAGCTGGAATATTTTCATGAGATCGCAGCAACAGGAAGCATCAATGAAGCCGCAAGGAGACTGAACATGTCCCAGCCGCCGCTGAGCTATCAGATCAAGCAGCTGGAAGCAGAGCTGAAGGTGAAGCTTTTTGAGCGGACCAGGGCAGGCGTGACACTGACAGAAGCAGGAAAGCTTCTTTATGACAGGACAGAGAACATTTTGAGCTACGTTCGTTCCACAGAACTGGAAGTATCCAAAGCAGGGAAAAAACAGGTTTTACGTATCGGGATCACGCCAACCACAGTGACCACCATTATGCCTTATATTTCCAGATTTTCCAGGGAAAATTGTGATGTAAACTTTGAGGTAAGGGATGCGATCACCTTTACACTTCTGAATTATCTGATGGATGGGATCATTGATGTTTCGGTAGTGCGTACACCTATCAAGCTGGAAGGTTTAAATTATCTGGAACTGGATGAGGAACCCATGATCGCGGTCCTTCCTCCGGAGATCCCGGAAAATGAGACAAAAAAAGAGGGCATCAGCCTTAAAGAGCTGACCGGATGCCCTCTCATTATTTACCGGCGGTACGAAGAATTTCTGATGAAAGCCTTTGGAGAAAAAAATCTCCAGCCAGATATTTTCTGTGTCTGCGATGATCCCAGAGACGCCATGCTCTGGGTGCAGGAAGGTCTTGCAACCGCCGTTTTTCCAAGATCCATGGAAGATCTCTGTACAGATCTTCCGATCCGCATCATTGAAGAAGAGAAGCTGAAGACCAGGATCCTTCTTGCCTGGAAAAAGGATCGCAGGCCTTCTGCCGTGATGCAGGATTTTATCAATATCTGTGAGAAATATGCAGGAAACCCTGCAATCTGATCATGGACCTGGAAAGGGGATGTATGCAGAAATCAGTCTTTGAGATGCTCTTCCTTCCAGTGCTTCCATTTCTGAACAGCTTCCGGATTCTGCTTTTCCAGCCGTTCTTCCAGCTTTTTCCGGCGCTGTTCCAGCCGTTCTAGGACTTCCGGATGCTCGGCAAGGATTTTTTCTTTCAGCTTGCCACGGCGCTTTTCCAGAAGATGAAGGATCAGTTTCCGGTCGGAAGTTAATTCCTCAGGCAGCTCATCCATATGTAATTCAATTCTTCGAAGCAGTTCATCCTCATCCAGAACACCCAGCCCATGCCAGTTATCCAGAAGCTCTTCCAGACCTTCTTCGGAGAGACGTTGGATATCCGGGATCTGATGCAGCTGTTCAATAATGTGATGGACAGATTCTTCGATCTCTTTTACTGCATCATCACCAAAAGCCCAGGCGAACTCTTCCAGGGTATTTTCTTCCTCTGCCGGAAGAAAAGCGATACTGCGGCGCAGAAGCTTTGTCTCGTCTTCCTTTGGAACATCCAGTTCATAAGGGGCTTCGATCCCTGCGTCATGCAGAGCAGCAAGAATGGTACGGCGGACCATACCGTCCTTGATCATATGACCGATGCCGAACTGACGCAGCTGGTCATTGATCTGGGTGGAATGCTCTGTGAGGTAAAAACGGATCCCACGTTTTTTCAGGCTTGCGGAGATGGCATCCAGACGGTCTGCTGCTGTGACATCAATGCTGTTGATAGCACTGGCATCTACGATCACTACCCTGGTGTCTTTTCGGATGCTGTTCTCAATATCTTCCTGAAAAATCTTTATATTTGCAAAAAACAGGTTTTCACTGAAACGGTAGATCACAACGCCCTTAATAGGGTAGGCGAAACGGTTTTTGGACAGATCAAAATAAGCATCTCTTCCAGGGATCATACCACGGAAGGAGCGCGGCGGGTTGGTGGCCTTCAGGATCACAGCTACGAAAGAGAGCAGGATACCAATGATAACCCCATAAATGGTTCCAAGACAGAGCACACTGAAACCGGCAGCCATGAAGATGTAGAATTCTGTACGGCTTACTTTGAAAAGACGTACAGCCAGATGGGTTTCCACCACATCCATCAGAGCAGAGATCACAATGGCTGTCAGTACAGGAACCGGAAGATATCCGATAAAACCGGTGCCGAAAAGAAGGATCAGAGCCATGGTGATCCCGGCAGTGATGGAAACCGCCTGAGATTTTCCACAGTACTGTTCATTGAGGGAGGTGCGGGAGATACTGCCGTTTACCGGGCAGCAGCCTACTGCGGCGGCAGCAATATTTCCGGCGGCACAGGCCAGGATTTCCTGACGGTCGTTCAGCTTATAATCATTGCGGAACGCAAAGGTATTCTCTGCAAGAAGAGTTTCTGCCATAATGACAACAGCAACCATAAGACCGCGGCCTGCCGCCTGGGTCAGATCAACATTTCCGAAATCCGGGATCACCAGGGAGGGAAGTCCACGTTCTACAGACTGCAGGAGGACTACGCCTTTTTCGTCCACATGAAAAACAACGGTGGAAAGAACACCCAGAGCCATAATAACGATAGCCATGGGGAATTTCGGCGCCAGCTTTTTAAATGTGCGGATCAGCACCAGAGCACCAAGCCCCATGAAGAGGGAAAGCCAGCTGATATTTTTGGCAGCAGCAAAGATATGCTCTGCCAGTTCCAGGAGCTCTCCGGATCCTGCAGGACTTCCCATAAGTTTCGGGATCTGCATCAGGATGATGGTAACTGCGATACCGCTGATAAAACCGCCCATAACAGGTGTGGAGATAAAGTCCACGATCTTATCTGCGTGAAGCAGAAAGAAGATAAACAGCCACAGACCTGCAAAAAGTGCGATGGCAGGAACATAATCCATGGCAGCTTCTGACTCTGCAGCAATGCCAAGAGTAGACAGTGCACCACCTACAATGGCAGCAGGTGCCGCATCAACTCCAAAGATAAACTGTCTTGAAGTGGAAAATAGAGCAAACAAAAGGATCGGCAGAACAGAACCGTACAGTCCGTATACCGCCGGGATCCCGGAAATCTGGGCATATCCCATGGAGATAGGGATGGAAACAGCTGCTATGATGATGCCGGAGAAAATATCTTTGGGAAGGTATTCCTTCCGATATCCTCGCAGCGTGGAAAACAGGGAAAGCTTCATATAGTCACATCCTTTTCTGAAAAATATTTTCTATTATATACCAAAGAGAGCCTGCAGGAAAGAAGCAAAGCAAAGGTTCCGGGTGAAAAATCGTGGACAAAGAATAACTGCCATATTATAATAAATGCGAAATTGCAGTAACCGTAAGAGAATACAGGCTGCAAAGCTGAGAAATCATCAATCATCAGGAAAGGTTAAGATATAAATGAAAAAAGCGATCATAGCAATGAGCGGCGGTGTAGACAGCTCCGTGGCAGCTCTTTTGACAAAGGAATCCGGTGACGAGTGCATCGGCGCTACCATGAAACTTTACAACAACGAAGATATCGGTGTCCACAGGGAAAAGACCTGCTGTTCCCTGGACGATGTTGAGGATGCCAGAAGCGTAGCCTATCAGATGGATATGCCTTACTACGTGTTTAATTTTACCGCAGATTTCCATACAGAGGTTATGGACAGGTTTGTAGATGCCTACGAAAACGGCTGCACCCCTAATCCATGTATCGACTGTAACCGATATCTGAAATTTGATAAAATGTTTCACCGCATGCAGGAGATCGGCTACGATTATATTGTAACCGGACATTATGCAAGAGTGGAGTACGATGAGAAACGGGACCGCTACCTTCTGAAAAAAGCAGCGGACGATACAAAGGATCAGTCATACGTTCTCTATATGCTGACCCAGGAACAGCTGGCACATGTAAAGCTTCCGCTTGGAGGTCTCCGGAAGGACCAGGTTCGTGTCATTGCCGAAAAACATGGCTTTATCAATGCCAGAAAGCATGACAGTCAGGATATCTGCTTTGTGCCGGACGGCGACTATGCGAAATTTATTGAGAAGTACACAGGCAAAAAAACACCGGAGGGTGATTTTGTAGATAAAGAGGGAAACTATATCGGACGCCATAAGGGGATCATCCATTACACGATCGGCCAGCGCCGCGGCCTTGGCATTCCGGCGGCCAGCCGTCTTTATGTCTGTGAGATCTCTCCGAAGACCAATACGGTAGTTCTCGGGGACAACGCAGATCTTTTCAGTAGTGAACTTGAGGCAGACAGTGTAAATCTGATCTCTGTGGACTGCTTAGCTGAGCCGAAAAGAGTGACTGCCAAGATCCGTTACCGTCACAAAGAGCAGCCTGCCACTGCATGGCAGACACCGGATGGCATCCTTCATGTGAAATTTGATGAACCGCAGAGAGCTATCACAAAAGGTCAGGCTGTGGTGATGTATGACGGAGATGAGGTTGTAGGCGGTGGCGTTATAAATAAAATCTATAGCCAGTCATAAATAAAGGTGAGAACCTAAATAGATAAACCCCATTGACATACTAGGAAAAGGGTGATATGATTGCATCATCAAAAAACGGAGCACACAAAACAAGGTGAGCAACGTGATGATTAGGAGGAAATCATGAAGGTTTTACAGAAGTCAACAAGGGTGTTTATCGAAGAAAAGCGAATGTGTTGTTGTCGCTGATAAGCAGATGATTATAAGATAAGCAATTACTATTTTACCGAATATAAGAATAAAAGAAAAGAGGACAAACACATGAGCAAAATTACAAGAGATCAGAGAAAATTCAAATTTGAGACATTACAGCTTCACGTAGGACAGGAACAGCCGGATCCGGTTACAGATGCAAGAGCAGTACCAATCTACCAGACATCTTCCTATGTATTCCGCAACTGCGATCATGCAGCAGCACGTTTCGGACTTGCAGATGCCGGTAACATTTACGGACGTCTTACAAACCCGACAGAGGACGTATTCGAGAAGAGGATTGCAGCACTTGAGGGTGGCTCCGCAGCACTTGCAGTAGCATCCGGTGCAGCAGCTATCACATACACGATCGAGAACCTTGCACAGCAGGGAGATCACATTGTAGCAGCCAAAAATATTTACGGCGGTACAACAAACCTTCTGGAGCATACGCTTCCGGCATACGGAATCACAACAACATTTGTTGATGTATTCAATCTCGAGGAAGTGGAGAATGCGATCCAGGAGAACACAAAAGCTGTTTATATTGAGACTCTTGGAAACCCAAATTCTGATGTTGTAGATATTGAGGCTCTTGCAAAAATCGCTCACAAACATAAAATTCCGCTTGTTGTAGATAATACATTTGCAACACCATACCTCGTAAGACCAATTGAGTACGGCGCAGATATCGTTGTTCATTCCGCAACAAAATTCATCGGTGGCCACGGAACTACTATCGGTGGTGTGATCGTAGAGAGTGGTAAGTTTGACTGGGAGGCATCCGGCAAATTTGCATCTCTTACAGAGCCAAACCCAAGCTATCATGGCGTAAGCTTCACAAAAGCATGCGGACCGGCTGCATTTGTTACAAAGATCCGTGCGATCCTTCTCCGTGACACAGGAGCAACAATTTCACCGGTAAGCTCCTTCATCTTCCTGCAGGGACTTGAGACACTGTCTCTCCGTGTAGAGCGTCATGTTGAGAACGCACTGAAGGTTGTACAGTATCTGAATGATCATCCGCAGGTAGAGAAGGTTCATCATCCGTCTGTATCCACAGATCCAAGCCAGCAGGAGCTTTATAAGAAATATTTCCCTAACGGCGGCGGTTCCATCTTTACATTCGAGATCAAGGGAGATGCACAGAAGGCAAAAGATTTCATTGATAACCTTGAGCTGTTCTCACTTCTTGCAAACGTTGCAGATGTGAAATCCCTTGTTATCCATCCGGCTACTACAACACACAGCCAGTGCACAGAGGAAGAGCTTCTTGATCAGGGAATCAAGCCAAACACGATCCGTCTTTCCATCGGAACTGAGAATATCGATGATATCATCCAGGATCTTGATGAGGCATTCAAGGCTGTCCAGTAAATAAGACAATTAAATAAGAAGAACACCTTCTAAAATCAATAGCACAGAAAAATCTGTCCCGGGACATATGAGAACATAGTCCCGGGGCAGATTTTTTGTGTGCTTATCTGGAAAATCCAAAAGTGGGAAGATCCGTGTCGATGGCACTGAGGATGCATGGATCATGTGCGCTTTTTTTCAGGCGGATCCCGATGCCACAAGTTCTTCTAATGTTCCGAAGGTATATCCCATCTCTTCCCATTTTGTCAGCAGCTCATCCAGAATAGAAGCATTGGTGGAAGAGGTGCTGTGCAGCAGCACGATGGCACCCGGATGGATCCGTCCCAGAAGCTTTTCAAAAGCTTCTTCTTTCGAAGGCTGCTTATCCTGATACCAGTCCACATAAGCCAGACTCCAGAAAAAGGTGTGGTATCCCATCTCTTTTGCCATCTCTAAATTTTCCACGCTGTAAATGCCCTGGGGCGGGCGATAAAATTTTGTCATTTCTTTTCCGGTGGCTTCCTTATAAAGAACCTCCACATCTTCAAGCTGCTTTTGAAAGGCTTCCTTTGTGGAGATGCCGGACATATCCGGGTGTGTCATGGTGTGGTTGCCTATGGTATGGCCTGCATCTACGATCTCACGGATCAGTTCCGGTTTTTCACGGATCAGAGTCCCCACAACAAAAAATGTGGCATGTACCTGATGCTTATGTAATGCATTCAGAATGGCAGGCATATTTCCATTGTCATAGCCTGCGTCAAAGGTAAGATAGATTTGTTTTTCATCGGTATCGGCTGCATACCAGGCATTGTAATTTTTTAATTCTTCCATAGAAGCATTTCCTGTGGGCCGTTTGCCTTCTTCCTGAAAACCGAGCCCCCAGTTTTCATTTTGGAATGTCATAGAAGCAGAAGAGGTCTGGCTGTTTTTGGTAGAATCCTGATCGGATCGTGGGTCGGAAGTAAAATGAGAATAGATCTTTCCTGCAAGACTGCCAAGAGCAAAAGCCATGACAAAGAAAAAAATAAGACGGTAGATGTGTTTTTGTTTCATGGGAACCTCAGAGAAAATGGAGTTATTAATATGTTTATGAACACGAAGAAGAAGATATGAAAGCAGAAGATCATGAGATCATGTCTGTGAGACAGAGGTCAAAATAAGCAAAAAATAAGAGTCATCAGCGATTGATTTCTTCTGCCGATGACTCTTTTAATTTTCATTATCCAATGGAATATACCTCTCATTTCTTAGATTTAAAACTTATACGGAATTAAAATTTACGTTCTCGGTGGTCCGTACCTCCTTGTTTTAATTATGATGGAAAATCTTTAAATCTTCTGGTGGACTGTACCTCTCTTTCTTAGATTATGGGAAGTAAGTTATGTTTTCGGTGGGTTCACGCTCCTTTTTGATTTAGTTTTTTGTTTTCCGTTTGTTTTATTTGATGGTTAAACTATAACAGATAAAATAGAAAATGTCAATACTAAATTTTTAAAATAATAAGAATATATTTAAAAAGAAAAATAATAAAAATAAAACAACAAAAAAATCAGATAATATCGAAACCAGATAAAAGGTATAGACCAAAACCTTTTCGGACAAGATACCTTTATGAACATAAGAAGAGAATCACAAAGTGCAGGAGATCATAAACAGTATTATTATTTTCAAGGAGGGAAAAACTTATGCTACGTTATCTGCCTGTTCGAAAAGTTCATGCAAGACAGGTCCTTGATTCCAGGGGGAATCCTACAGTGGAAGCGGAAGTGACGGTAGGTGAAGGAATTGTGGGGATTAATGGATACACAGGAAGAGCCATGGTGCCGTCCGGAGCATCCACAGGTAAATTTGAGGCTGTGGAGCTGCGAGACGGAAACCGGGAGGAATATCTGGGCCAGAGTGTAAAAAAGGCAGTGGAAAATATCAATACACGTCTGGCAGATGCCATTATCGGAGAGAATGCCCTGAACCAGGCATGGATCGATCATCTTCTGATCGAAACCGACGGAACGGAGAACAAAAGCAGCGCAGGAGCCAATGCCACGCTGGCAGTATCTCTGGCAGCAGCCCGTGCAGCAGCCGGGGCCCTTCGGCTTCCTCTTTATCAGTATCTGGGCGGCTGCCATACCATGCAGCTTCCGGTACCGATGATGAATATTTTAAACGGGGGAAAGCATGCGGACAATACGGTAGATCTTCAGGAGTTTATGATCATGCCAACAGGAGCTTGCTGTCTGGAAAAGGGTATCCGCATGTGTGCGGAAGTCTACCAGCACTTAAAGCTTCTTCTCAGGGAAAAAGGACTCTCCACAGCGGTTGGAGATGAAGGCGGCTTTGCTCCGGATCTTTCAGATTCGGAGGAAGTGCTTACCCTGATCGTTCATGCCATAGAAAAAGCAGGATATAAACCAGGAGAAGAGATCACCATTGCCATTGATGCAGCCTCCAGCGAGCTTTATGATGAGGAAAAGGGCGTGTACTTTTTCCCTGGGGAGAGTCGCATGAAAGGAGAAAAGATCTACCGGGATGCTGGTGAGATGACAGAGTATTATGAAAAACTGGTGGAAAAATTTCCCATTGTTTCCATTGAAGACGGTCTCTGGGAGGATGACTGGGAAGGCTGGAAATATCTGACGGAACACCTGGGAAAAAAGATCCAGCTGGTAGGCGACGATCTGTTTGTCACCAATATCAAACGGCTGCACTGTGGCATCGGACTTGATGTTGCCAATGCTATCCTTATTAAAGTAAACCAGATCGGAACTCTCACGGAAACTCTGGATGCGGTGGAGATGGCTCAGCATGCCGGGTATCGTGCAGTGATCTCTCACAGATCCGGGGAAACAGAGGATTCCTTTATCGCAGATCTGGCAGTTGCCTGTGGGGCGGGACAGATCAAAACAGGCGCACCCTGCCGTTCGGACCGGAACGCCAAGTATAACCAGCTTCTGCGGATCCACGAACAGCTCGGAGCTCTTGGAAGATATAAAGATCCTTTTGCAAAAAAATCTCAGAAAAAGCCCTGCATAAAATAAACGGAAAATGGTTGAAATCCCGGTTTAGCTATGGTAAAATAACCTCTAGTTGATTAGGAGGTGTAACCGCGTGAACATTTTGAAAATTATTCTGACTGTAATTTATGCAATAGATTGTATCGCTCTGACTGTTGTCGTACTGATGCAGGAGGGCAAGCAGCAGGGTCTTGGCTCTATCGCCGGAGTAGCTGATACTTACTGGGGTAAGAATAAGGGCCGTTCCATGGAAGGTGGTCTTGTAAGAGGTACCATTATCATGGGAGTTATTTTCTTTGTACTGTCAATCGTACTGAACATTATCTGATCTGCCAGGGGCAGAACAGAAGTTGGTAACACTCTTGCTGCGTTAGCATGCAGAAGAAACTCGGATGGGGACTTCTTTTGTTAATCAGCAGGAGTGTTTTTGCGTTGATACAGGGGCACGGGTGAGCCTTCCTCCGGAATGATAACAGGGTAAAATGAAATATAAATATGAAACAGGAGAAAATGTGAAAAGATCGAAAAATTTTGAAAAAAGAAAAAAGTTTATAATGGAGCTTCTGGGAGATCCGCTGTATAAGCCCATGCGCCTGCGTGAGATCGCATCTCTTCTTCAGCTGGATAAGAGTGAGAAAAAAGAGCTTTTTGACGTGCTGGACGAGCTTTGCGCCCAGGGCAAGGCTGAAGTAGATAATAAAGGAAGATACAGCAAGGTTTCCGGCAAGCGCAGAGACAGACGAAAGAATAAAGAAGCTCTGAAGGCAGAAAAGTCGGAGCGTGGCCGTAAGGGAAGAGAACGCAGAGAGAAGGATCATGAGGAACATCATTTCTCTGAGAAGGACGGAACCCTCATGGAAGGAACTTTTATTGGCCATTACAAAGGTTTTGGCTTTGTGGAAGTGGAGGGTCAGGAACAGGATATTTTTATTCCGGAAAATGACACGGGAAGCGCCATGCATCAGGATAAGGTGCAGATTCTTGTACGGAACGGACATAAAGAGGGAAAACGTCAGGAAGGCGTTGTGCTGAAGGTTCTGGAAAGGGGAATGCCTTCGATCGTGGGAACATACCAGAGCAGCCGTGATTATGGCTTTGTGATCAGTGATAACCCCAAATTTTCCAAAGATATCTTTATTTCCAGAAAAAACTCCATGGGAGCAAAGGACGGAGACAAGGTAGTTGCAGAGATCACAGATTACGGCTCCAGAAACCGGAAGCCGGAAGGAAAGATCACGGAGGTGCTGGGAAACTTACGTTCACCTGGAACAGATATCCTTGCTATTGTGAAGAGCTTTAACATACCAAGTGTATTTCCTGACAAAGTACTTCGTCAGGCTGACCGTGTGCCGGATCATGTACAGGAAGCGGATCTGGATGGAAGACTGGATCTCAGAAATCTTGTTACAGTTACCATTGACGGTGAGGATGCAAAGGATCTGGATGATGCCATTTCCCTGACAAAGGAGGATGGAATCTACCATCTGGGTGTGCACATCGCAGACGTGAGCAACTATGTTCAGGGCGGCAGTGCCCTTGACAGAGAGGCACTGAAGCGCGGAACCTCCGTCTATCTTGCAGACCGTGTCATTCCCATGCTCCCGGAGCGGCTTTCCAACGGTATCTGTTCTCTGAACCAGGGACAGGACCGTCTGACCTTAAGCTGTCTGATGGATGTTAATGAAAAAGGAAAGGTGATTTCCCATAAGATTGCAGAAACCGTGATCCGTGTAGATGAGCGTATGTGTTACACAGATGTGAAAAATATTCTGGAGGATACCGACGAGGTGGCGAAGAAACGCTATGAAGCTCTGATCCCCATGTTTTTCCTGATGAAAGAGCTTTCCGGGATCCTGCGCAGCCGTCGTCATACAAGAGGTTCCATTGATTTTGATTTTCCGGAGAGTAAGATCATCCTGAATGCGGCAGGAAGAGCTATTGATGTGCAGCCCTATGAGGCCAATGTGGCAACCAGGATCATTGAGGATTTTATGCTTCTTGCCAATGAAACTGTGGCACAGGAATACTGCACCGGAGATTATCCCTTTGTATACAGAACACATGAAAATCCGGATCCGGAAAAGATTGAAAGTCTTTTGATGCTTCTTCATAATGAAGGAGTCAACATACAGAAATCCGGACAGGAGATCACGCCTGGTGAGATCCAGGAGATCCTGGAAAGTATTGAGGGAATGCCCAATGAGGCACAGATCAGCCGACTGACCTTGCGTACCATGAAACAGGCAAAATATACTACGGAATGCAGCGGACATTTCGGACTTGCAGCGAAGTATTACTGCCACTTTACTTCTCCGATCCGAAGATATCCGGATCTTCAGATCCACAGGATCATCCATGACCGTCTGAGAGGCAGACTGGTAAGGGAAGGACGTACCGAGCATTACAAGGAGATCCTGGATGAAGTGGCGCGTCAGTCCAGTGTGTGCGAACGGCGTGCAGACGAAGCGGAAAGAGAATCCGATAAGCTGAAGAAAGCAGAGTATATGTCCTATCATCTCGGAGAGGAGTATGAGGGGATCATCTCCGGCGTTACAGGATGGGGACTTTATGTGGAGCTTCCGAATACCGTAGAAGGACTGATCCATATCAATACATTACGAGATGACTATTATGTATTTGACCAGGATGCATATGAACTGCGGGGAGACATGACAGGAAAGATCTTCCGTCTTGGGCAGAAGGTCCGTGTCCGTGTGGCAGATGCGGATAAAATGCTGAAAACCGTGGATTTTGTCCTGGCTGAGGAAGACTGAGGGAGCGCGAAATGGCAAAAAAAACAGGAATGAAACTGATCGCAAATAATAAAAAGGCTTTTCATGATTATTTTATCGAGGATACTTATGAGGCCGGGATCGCACTTGCAGGAACCGAGGTGAAATCCTTACGTTCCGGTAAATGCAGCATCAAGGAGGCCTTTGTCCGTGTAGAAAACGGAGAAGTTTATGTATATGGAATGCATATCACTCCTTATGAGAAAGGAAACATTTTTAACAAAGATCCTCTTCGTGTGCGTAAGCTTTTGCTGCATCGCTACGAGATCAATAAGATCGAAGCTAAATTAAAGGAAAAAGGATTGACTTTGGTACCACTGAAGGTTTATTTCAAGGACAGCCTGGTAAAAATAGAGATTGGCATGGCACGTGGTAAAAAGCTTTATGACAAGCGCCAGGATATTGCAAAGAAGGATCAGAGAAGAGAAGCGGAGCGAGACTTTAAAGTAAAAAATCTTTATTGATCGGCTGGTTTCAACTGAAAAAGTAAAAGTATGATAAAATGCGGGGAATGAGAAATGACAGAGGTACAGGAAAGACGTAAAAAAACGGTAGAAGCATCGATGACGGAGCAGGTTCATCTGATCATGCAGCAGCATCTGAACGGAGGCGGAAGACTTTTTGGCGGAGCGCTGATGCAGTGGCTGGATGAGGTTGCCGGAGTGGTAGCTATGCGTCATGCGGAGACATATCGGGTGGTAACTGCGGCAGTGGACAATCTTCAGTTCAAGCATGCGATCTATGAGGGAGAGATCGTAGTACTTAAGGGATATGTGACTTATGTGGGAAGAACTTCCATGGAGGTCGAGATCGATACGTATGTGGAACAGCCGGATGGCATGCGTCATACTGTAAACCGGGCATTTTTTGTGATGGTGGCTGTAGATGAAGACCAGAAACCGATCCAGGTGCCGGAACTGATCATTACCACAGAAGCGGAAAAAGCCCGGAATGAAGCTGCGAAAATGCGCCGTGATATGCGCAGACAGCGAAGGGAAAACGGGTTCTGACCTCAGCTGTTCCAATTTTTGACATAGTTTAAAATATCTAAAGATTCTGTGAAATTCAGAACGGTCAGGTTGACAAGAAAGTGATACTCTGTAATAATAGAAAAGGAAAACCTGACAGCGAATAGGACCATTTTATATGGAGGAGATATAATGAAAAAACGTTATTTGATTCTTGCCGGAATTCTTGCAGCGAGCATGCTTGCAGCCGGTTGCGGAAAGAAGAACTCTGTGGCACCGGAGCAGAAGGTGGAGGCAACGGCAACCCCGACGGTAACGGAAGCTGCGAAAACGGATGTGGTGGAGATGCAGACATCTACGGATGAAACAGCAAATATCAAGAACGTAATGGGAACCAAGAGTGAGACCACTACCAGTATTGTATTTACCAATAAGATGAACTCCACGATTTCTGCAATTTATGTCCGTCCTACCAGAGATGATGGCGATGACAGTGATGAGACCTGGGGAAGCGATCTTGTAAATGGTAAATTCACACTGGCTTCCAACGACAAGGCTGTTTATTATATGGAGAAGAGCCAGAAGGACGATAACGGAGATACAGCAACAAGCTTTGATGTAAGGATCACATTTTCTGACGAAGAGCAGAATGAATGTTTCTTCCGCCAGCTGCCGCTTCTGACGATCTCACAGCTGAGTCTGTGCATGGACGGTGAGGGTGAAGACGGAATCCCATATGCTACATATCTGGCGAGCGGAAGCACCAAGGAGGTGTCTACCCTGAAGGATGTAAAGGCAAGGCTTGGCATTGAGGATGACAGTGAAAGTGACAGTGACAGTACAGATTCTTCAGACAGTACGGCTGTGACTCCGACTCCGGAGAGTTCTGATGATAATGGAGACAGTACAGACAGCAGTTCGGACTCCACATCCACACCGGATCCAACATCTGCACCAGCTTCCTCTGATTCTTCCGATGCGGATCCTACGGAAGCACCATCCGGCGAGGATGATCCGGCATCTGTAGCAGCAAGATATATCGGTCAGTCCATGTCTGAGCTTGAGAATGCATGCGGCAGCCCAAATGGCAGTGATTATGAGGACGAGCCGGAGTCCGGTAAGACAGGTTATTATTATTATGATACGTTTACGGTATCCACAACTTTTGACAATGACGGCAATGAAGTTGTATCCGGCGTATGGTAAAGGAGAATAAACATATGAAAAGAGTGTTACTGAAATTAAGCGGAGAGGCTCTTGCAGGAGAGCAGAAGAGAGGCTTTGATGAAGCAACTGTTACAGAGGTTGCCAAACAGATCAAGACGATCGTGGATGAAGGACTTCAGGTTGGTATCGTGATCGGAGGTGGAAACTTCTGGAGAGGACGTACCAGCGGAGCCATGGACAGAAGCAAGGCGGATCAGATCGGCATGCTTGCTACTATCATGAACTGTATCTATGTGTCTGACATCTGCAGATATGTGGGACTTAAGACAGAGGTGTTTACCCCGTTTGTATGTGGTGCATTTACCACACTTTATTCCAAGGATGCTGTAGAAGAGAGCTTCGCAGAAGGAAAGGTTGTATTCTTTGCAGGTGGTACCGGCCATCCGTATTTCTCTACAGATACAGCTACTGTACTTCGTGCTGTTGAGATCGGCGCAGATGCCATTCTTCTTGCCAAGGCTGTTGACGGAATCTATGACAGTGATCCGAAGGTAAATCCGGATGCCAAGAAGTATGATGAGATTTCCATCGATGAAGTAGTTGCAAAGAAGCTGGCAGCTATGGATCTTACCGCTTCCATCATGTGTATGGAGCAGAAGATGCCGATGCTGGTATTCGGTCTTGATGAAAAGGACAGCATCGTCAATACCGTACATGGCAAGTTCTCCGGAACAAAGGTAACCGTGTGATCAAAAGGGAATAATAAAAAAAACCATACAGGGAGATATGTGAAATGGATGAGAGAATTCAGGTATACGAAACAAAAATGGGAAAAACACTGAATGCTTTGGAGAGTGAGCTGACAACCATCAGAGCCGGCCGTGCAAACCCGCATATTCTTGACAAACTTACCGTAGATTATTATGGAGCACCGACTCCGCTCCAGCAGGTTGCAAACATTTCTGTACCGGAGGCACGTATGATCCAGATCCAGCCGTGGGAATCCAGCATGATCAAAGCGATCGAGAAAGCGATCCTTTGCTCTGATCTGGGATTAAACCCGAGCAACGATGGAAAAATGATCCGTCTTGTTTTCCCGGAGCTTACCGAGGAGCGTCGTAAAGAGCTGGTGAAGGACGTTAAGAAAAAAGGCGAGGGTGCCAAGGTTGCAGTAAGAAATATCCGTCGTGATGCCAACGATGCATTTAAGAAACTTGCAAAACAGGATGTTTCTGAGGATGAGATCAAAGAGCTTGAGGATCAGATCCAGAAACTTACAGATAAGTACATCAAGGAAGTTGACAAGGCGATCGAGAACAAGTCTAAAGAGATTCTGACTGTATAATTGTAAGAAATACGAGGATAGAGAGGGCTTCTTTGAAGAAGCTCTCTTTCTGTATGGAGGAGATTTATGAACGTACCAAATCATATCGCGATCATTCTGGACGGAAACGGACGTTGGGCAAAGGAACGAGGAATGCCGAGAACCTACGGACATGTAAAGGGATGCGCCAATCTTGAAAACATTTGTTATGATATCAAAGACCTTGGGGTGAAATATCTTACGGTTTACGCTTTTTCCACAGAAAACTGGAAACGATCCAGAGAAGAAGTGGAAGCACTGATGAAACTGTTCCGCGGTTATCTTAAGAAATGTATCAAGATTTCCAAGAAAAATAATATGAAGATGAAAGTCATCGGAGATGTTACTGCCTTTGCACCGGATATCCAGCAGAGTGTCCGGGAACTGGAGGAATATTCCAAAGATTTTGACGGTATTTATTTTCAGCTGGCATTAAATTACGGAAGCCGTGATGAGATCCGCCGTGGAATGCAGAAGATGGCACAGGATGTAAAAGACGGAAAAGTTGAGCCGGATGGCATTACAGAAGATACAATTGAGAGCTATCTGGATACTGCAGGTGTACCGGATCCGGATCTTTTGATCCGCACAAGCGGTGAGCAGCGGCTTTCCAATTTCCTGCTTTGGCAGCTTGCCTATTCCGAGTTTTATTTTACACCGGTTGCATGGCCGGATTTTAATAAAGAAGAGCTGATCAAAGCCATCGAGAAATACAATCAGAGAGACAGACGCTACGGTGGCGTCAAGGAGGAGTAGATCATGTTTAAGACAAGACTGATAAGTGGTATCGTCCTTGTCGTTATTGCCCTGGCAACTATCATTTCCGGAAGCTGGATCTTATTTTTTACACTTCTGGCTGTTTCACTGATCGGAATGAGAGAGCTTTACAAGGTAATGAGGGTAAGCGATGAGCATGTTACCGTGCTGGAACTTGTAGGATATCTTGGAGCAGTGCTTTATTATATTGCCATGAAAGCTGATTTTGGAAATTACGGAACAATGGCGATCATCATCAGTATGATCCTGATCCTGTTTGTTTATGTATTCGGTTATCCGAAATACCATGCAGAACAGGTGATGGCAGCATTTTTTGGAGTTGTATATGTTGCTGTGATGCTTTCCTTTATCTATCTTACCAGAAGCCTTCCGGACGGAAAATTCCTGGTATGGCTGATATTCCTGTGCTCCTGGGGATGTGACACCTGTGCTTACTGTGTGGGAATGCTTATCGGAAAGCATAAAATGGCGCCGGTTTTAAGCCCGAAGAAATCCATCGAGGGAGCTGTAGGAGGCGTTGCGGGAGCGGCGCTTCTTGGAGTGATCTATGCAGCGGCAACACAGGGAAAAATGGCTGAGTATGCCTTGATCTGCGCAGTTGGAGCTCTGATCTCCATGGTGGGTGATCTGGCTGCATCTGCAATCAAAAGAAACCAGAACATCAAGGACTATGGAAAGCTGATCCCGGGCCATGGAGGAATCCTGGACCGTTTTGACAGTGTGATCATCACAGCCCCTGTTATTTACTATCTTGCAAAAACGATTCTTGGAATTTAGGAGACATTAGAAATGAAGAATATTGCAATCTTAGGTTCTACCGGCTCCATCGGGACCCAGACACTGGATGTGGCAAGAAAAAACGAAGACCTTCGGGTTGTTGCAGTCAGTGCAGGCAAAAGTGTGGAGAAGCTGGAAGAGCAGATCCGTGAGTTTCATCCGCTTCTGGCAGCAGTCTGGGATGAAGAAGCAGCCCGGGATCTGAAAACGCGTATTGCGGACACGGATACAAAGGTAGTCAGCGGAATGGAGGGACTTCTGGAGCTTGCGTCCATGCCGGAATCAGAAATTCTTGTCACTGCGATCGTGGGAATGATCGGGATCCGTCCTACCATGGAGGGAATCCGTGCCGGAAAGGACATTGCCCTGGCAAATAAGGAAACCCTTGTCACAGCCGGTCATCTGATCATGCCCATGGCAAAGAAATATGGCGTATCTATCCTTCCGGTAGACAGTGAACACAGCGCTATTTTCCAGGCTATCCACGGAGAAGAAAACAAAGAGATCCACAAGCTTCTGATTACGGCATCCGGTGGTCCCTTCCGCGGACGTACCACAGAAGAGCTGCGAAGGGTCACTGTTGCAGATACTCTGAAGCATCCAAACTGGGTAATGGGACGAAAGATCACCGTAGATTCCGCAACCCTGGTAAACAAAGGGCTGGAAGTTATGGAAGCCAAATGGCTGTTTGACATGGATCTGGATCATATTCAGGTGGTGGTGCAGCCGCAGAGTATCATCCATTCCATGGTGGAGTTTAAGGATGGTGCGATCATGGCACAGCTTGGAACTCCGGATATGAGACTTCCGATCCAGTACGCTCTGTACTATCCGCACAGACGATATCTGGACGGAGACCGCCTTGATTTCACGAAGCTTCATGAGATCACATTTGAGGTTCCGGATATGGAGACATTCCGGGGACTTCCTATGGCGATCCAGGCATCCCGGGAGGGCGGAAGTATGCCGACTGTCTTTAATGCAGCCAATGAGCTTGCAGTAAAGAAATTCCTGGAGGAAAAGATCGGCTTTCTGGATATTTATGAGATTATTGCACAGTCTATGGAAAGACATAAAAAAATCGCACATCCGGATCTGGATGAGATCCTTTCTGTAGAGCAGGATACTTATCAGTGGATCGAAAGCAGGTGGTAAATTGAGATTTGTGATTGCTGTAATTATTTTCAGTGTTGTGATACTGATCCATGAGCTGGGACATTTTCTTCTGGCAAAAAAGAACCATATCGAGGTATTGGAATTTTCTCTTGGTATGGGACCCAGGATCATAAGTACAGTAAAGGGCGGCACACGTTATTCCGTGAAACTGTTTCCTCTTGGAGGTTCCTGCGCCATGGCCGGAGAGGATGCGGAAGATGACAGTCCGGGAACCTTTAATTCGGCTCCTGTGTGGGGCAGGATCGCAGTGGTTGCTGCAGGTCCGATATTTAATTTTCTGCTGGCATTTGTTTTGTCTGTGATCATTGTAGGCTGTATGGGCTATGATCCGGCAACCGTATTAGAAGTAACCCAAAATTCTGCTGCGGAAAAGGCCGGATTGAAAAAGGGCGATGTGATCACGGAATATCAGGGCTACCATATTGATCTGGGGAAAGATCTTTATGTATATTCGTATCTCAACGAACTGAAAGAGGGAGATACCATCCGGCTGAAAGTAAAACGTGATGGAAAGGAACAGGAGATTTCCTATAAACCAGATGTAAATGTGCGATATCTTCTTGGCTTTAACCGTTCCGATGTAAATTCCATGACAGTGGAATCTCTGATCAAGGGAATGCCACTGGAAGAGGCAGGTCTGGAAGCCGGCGATGTGATCACGAAGATCAATGGTGTGGAGGTCCCGGATGGAAATGCATATGAAAAATACATCGAGGAGCATCCGTTATCCAAGGAACCTGTGACGATCACCTATGAGCGTAACGGACTGGAATATGAGGCAGAGATAACACCAAGGGAATACAGAACACCGGTTTCCGGTTTCGGATATAACACATACAGTGAAAAGACTTCCGGCTTTAATGTTCTGAAATATGGTGCGGTGGAAGTGAAATACATGATCCGTACTACGATCTTAAGCCTGAAAGAGCTTGTGACCGGTCACCTTGGAATGAAAGACTTAAGTGGTCCTGTGGGTATTGCGGATGCCATTGGCGACACTTACGAACAGTCCAAGAGTGAGGGAACGCTGATGATCTGGATGAATTTGTTGAATATGGCAGTTCTTCTTTCTGCAAACCTGGGAGTGATGAACCTTCTTCCTCTTCCTGCACTGGATGGAGGAAGGTTGGTATTTCTGGTGGCAGAAGCGATTCGGAGAAAACCGGTAAACCGTCAGGTAGAAGGCATGATCCATTTTGCGGGGTTGATGCTTTTGATGGCGTTGATGGTTATCGTTATGTATAATGATATTCTGAAGATATTCTGATGAGGATTATGAAGTAAAGATATATAAAAGATGGAATGGTCAGGAAGATGTCCGGATTGTTCCATCTTTTTTTAATGAAACATATGAAACCAAGATGAAACACATGAAACAAGATTGACATTCTATTTGTAACTTTGTACAATCAAAAATGTAGATAGCGATATTAAATCGTGCAAAATACTAAAAGAAATAAGGAATAAATCTCAAATAATAAGAAAAAATCACATAAGGAGATGAGACAATGGCAGGTACAATCAGAAAGGTTGCACAAATGGCACATGTGTCTCCAGCAACTGTTTCAAGATATTTTTCAGGACAGAATGTAGTGAGTGATGAATTATCCAGAAGAATTGAGGAGGCAGCTAATACGGTTGGTTATGTGCCAAATCATCCAACACGTAAGTCAGATGGTGTGATCGTAGTTCTGATTCCTAATCTGGAATTTGGATATTTCAGTGAATCTATAAAGGAGATTATCCGGCAGATGCCAAAATACAAATGTAGAGTGATATTTCTTCCTACATTTCCGGGAGATGATAGTTATAAGAGTATCCTGAAGGAATTGTATGTGATGGGAGTTATTTATCTGGAGGAGGAGATTGACCGTGAGGTGATACGATATATCCGGGCAAAGAATATCAAAGTGGTTATGCTGGGAGGCGCAGCTTTTGACAGCAGATGCGATATGGTACACATTAACGATATGATGGCTGCTTACGAGGGAATGAAATATCTTCTTGAAATGGGACACAGGGAGATACTGATTCTGACTGATCTTTCTACAAGCATCAGTTCAGGATTCCAGCGGTTAGTTGGCTGTAAGAAGGCAATGGAGGAATATGGACTTATGTTCAGTGATGACATGGCAGAATACGGTCAGCTTACCTTCGAAAAAGGCTATCGATCTATGAACAGTGCATTGCGAAAGAAAAAGAAGTTCACTGCAGTGTTTGCTTTTTCCGATGAGACTGCGGTAGGAGCAATTACAGCGCTAAATGAACATGGTTTGAAGGTTCCGGAAGATGTATCCGTTTTGGGATTTGATGGATTAAGTATATCAGAGCGGGTGGTTCCTAAACTTACTACGATTTATCAGCCACTGGATAAGATGGTGGAATGGACTCTTGAGATTTTGTGTAACAAAAGTAGAAACAGAGAAGAAAATATAGAGTATACACTACCCTATAAATTATTGGAAAGAGGAACTGTACTCAGAAGGGAGGAAATATAAAATGGGGGGGAAGAGCTTTAAAGATATTCTTTGGAAAATATTTAGATTTGTTTTCCTGGGATTTATGGCACTGATTTCAGTAGGACCATTAGTATGGATCGTGATGTCATCCTTTAAATCCAATAAGGAGATCCTATCATCTGCATTTGCACTGCCTACATCATTAAGCTTTAATGGGTATAAGGCTGCATTGGATTTGGCTCCAATTTTTAAGTTTTATGGAAACAGTGTTGTGATTTCTTTCACAAGTACCCTGCTAAATATCCTGATTGTTTCCATGGCTGCCTATGTGTTGGCCAGATATACGTTTAAGGGAAGTACCTTTATCACATTGCTTTTATCTGCGTCTCTTCTTGTACCTACTTCAGCACTTCTGATGCCAATCTATAAGATCATGATGGGAATCGGAATGTTTGATACAAGGTCAGGGCTTGTACTTGTGTATGCGGCACTGGGACTTCCTACTTCACTTTTCGTATTCAAAAGCTATTTTCAGGGTATCCCCAAGGAACTGGAAGAAGCTGCCTATATTGACGGAGCCGGGTTTTATCGGACATTCTTTGTAATTGTATTTCCATTGGCTAAATCAGGACTTGCAACAGGGGCAATTTTACAGTTCCTGACGTCATGGAATGAGTTCATGTTCGGACTCGTTCTTACCAAAAGCACAGAAGTAAGGACCCTTCCTCTTGCTCTGAATTATTTTACATCTCAGTTTTCGTTTAACTATACAGCGATGTTTGCGGCATTGACTATGGTAATTCTACCAAGTATCGTAATCTATGTATTGCTGCAGGAACAGGTTACTACCAGTATGGTAGCAGGATCTGTCAAAGGTTGAAGATGAAAATTTATAAATTATATAAAAGGAGGCAATTAATATGAAAACAAAAAAGGTGATGGCCACAGTATTGTCAGCAGTGACAGCATTATCCATGGCAGGAGGCATGGCCACAACAGTAAAAGCGGATGATGTGACAGAAATCACATTTCCTACATCCTGGGTTGGTGTCAGTGTTAATACAGAATGGTTCCAGGATCGTCTGGAAGCTTTTAATGAGGAGTACGGTGACAGTATCAAGGTCAATGTGGAAGAAATCGCAGGTGATCAGAACTATGTGGATAAGCTGAAAGTTCTGTATTCTTCCAATTCTCTTCCGGATACATTCAGTACAGGTGGATATAATCTGATTGATTCAATGAAGGATCAACTTGTCGACCTTACTGATTATGTAGATGATGACTGGAAAAAACTTGCAACTGATGCATGCTGGGATGTAAACTCCCGCGATGGTAAGATTTATGGAATTCCTTATACCAGACAGGTAATAGGATACTTCTACAACAAAGATCTCTTTGCTCAGGCAGGAATTGAGAAACCGGCAAAGACATGGGACGAGTTCTTTGAGCAGTGTGACAAGCTTCTGGATGCAGGCATTACACCGCTTTCCATGGATACTGCAGATTCCGGTTGGGTAACTTCACTGATGCTTGGTGCTATGATTGGTGAGAGCGATGAGGGAGAACAGTTTATGAATACCATGCTCCCGACAGATTATAATACAAAAGAATTTATCGATGCAGCAACCAGGATTCAGACCATGTTTCAGAAATATACAACTCCGGATGCAGTTGGTGGAAAATATGAGAATGCTGCAAGCAACTTCTTTATGGGACAGACAGCTATCATTGCAAATGGTCCTTGGATGATTAGCGATTTCTATGATACTTCTATGGTTGAAGATGGATTTGCAGATAAAGTCGGTACTGCAATGTATCCTGGTGATGTTATGTATAACAGTGGAAAAATTGGCTTTAATGTTGCTTCCAAGGATGAGAAAACACTGGATGCAACTCTTACATTTGTAAAATTCCTCACAAATGAGGAGAGCCAGCTTAAAATGCTTGAAATTACAGGCGATATTCCGGCTATGGAGGGTCTTACATCTGATAATGTAAAGCCACTTGTAAATGAAGTCATCGCAAACGGCGATAAAGCAGCGCACAGTATTAATGATTTCCAGAGCCTTTGGTATGCAAATGTAGTGGATGAGATCAGTATTCAGTATCCGCTTCTTGCGCAGGGTGAAATTACTCCGGAAGAGTTCGCACAGGCTCTTACAGACGCTGCACAGAAAAACTGATAATTATATGATTTCCGCGGCTTCGGCAGGACATACCTTCTTCTGAAGTCGCCGGAGGCTAAGAACAGACTGAAACAGGAGAGATGAGAAATGAAAGTTAAAAAATGGAAACTGGCAAGCTTTCTTTTGCCGTGTCTGCTCCTTTTTGCATTGATTTACCTGGCTCCGATGTGTATGGTGTTTGGAAGTTCATTTTTTGAATGGAAAGCAGGCGGTGTATTTAAATTTATTGGACTGGATAATTATATCAATGCTTTCCGGAACGACGCACGAATGCTTACAGCACTGAAGAATACGGGAATCTGGGTTGTGCTTCAGTCTGTTGTGCATGTGATGCTAGGAACTGTGATCGCGTTTATGCTTTCAAAAAGAAAAAAAGGTTGGAAAGTCCTCAGAACTATCTATATGATCCCGAATGTGGTATCTGCAGCGGCACTGGCTGTTATTTTCCTGAATGTATTTAATGCGCAGTATGGTATTATCAATTCTTTTGTAAAAACAGTAACCGGGAAACCATTTATGAAAAACTGGTTCTTTGATCAGAACAGTGCCTTTATCACAGTTACATGGAGCTGGCTTCTGTATACAGGAATGATCATCATTCTTGTGCTTGCAGGTGTTCTGTCCATTCCCGAGGATGTTGTGGAAGCGGCCAAGATCGATGGTGCTACAGACATGCAGATCAATATGAAGATTCGTCTCCCACTGATCCGTACTATTATTGGAACCTGTGAGATTCTGGCGGCAACCAGTATGCTGAGAGAATTTGAACTCATTTATCTGACAACCAACGGAGGGCCGGGAGATACAACACTGAATCTTCCACTATACCTGTACAAAACATCTATGACAGATAATAATTATGGTTATGCCAACATGATGGGAGTAATTCTTATTATTGCAGGGGTAATTGTAGTAAGTGCCATTAATCGGTTGTTTAAGATGAATGAGGCAGACTACTAAAAAGACAGAAAGAGGAGGAATTACAGATGAAAATAGCAGTAATCGGCGGTGGTGGAGTACGTTCCATGTTTTTGGCAAAAAGCCTTGCTCAGAGTAGTTTGGAATTGGGGATCAACCAAGTGATTTTTATGGATAATGATCCAAAGAAGCTTAATATCTATGGTAAAATGGCACAGCAGGTTGCAAAACGTCTGCAGCCAGACTTGCAGCTGGAACTTACCGGCGACCCTGTAGAAGCCATTAAAGATGCAGATTATATCATAACAACGATTCGTGTTGGAGAGGATGATATGCGTATCCAGGATGAACGAGTAGCTCTGAATCTGGGGGTTCTGGGGCAGGAAACTACCGGTGCGGCAGGGTTTTCTTTTGCTATGCGTTCTGTGCCGGCTCTGGTAAAATATTGTGAGCTTGCAAAAAAATACGCTTCTCCGGATGTAAAGATCTTTAACTTTACCAACCCAGCGGGAGTAGTATCTCAGACTCTGCGTGATATGGGATATGATTTTACCTATGGTATCTGCGATGCTCCAAGTAGTCTTCTCCATTCCTTTGCAAAAATGTATAAGGTTCCGCAAAATTCTGTGACGGGAGACTGCTATGGATTGAATCATCTTTCTTTTTTTGACAGTATTAAGCTGGATGGAAAAGAGATTTTGCCGGAGCTTTTAAAAGATGAAAGATTGTATACGGATACAGATATGCGTTTCTTTAAAAAAGATCTGGTAGAGCATATGGGATGTATTCTTAATGAATATTTGTATTATTTTTATTACAGAGAAGAAGCAGTTCAGCATATTTTGGATGCGGGTATCACCAGGGGAGAAGTGATCCGTGATGTGAATATCCATATGACGGAGGAACTGTCACACATGGATGTCGAAAATGATTTTGAAAACTGCCTGAAGGTTTATGATAAGTGGTATGGCAAACGTGAAGATGCTTATATGGCAAATGAGACCGGCGTATCCAGAGCAAAAGAACCCTATCATTTTGATGTTTATGCAAAGGATGATGGAGGCTATGCAGGTGTTGCCCTGAAATATATCCGTTCCAAATTAAGTGGAAAAGACAGTGAGATGATCCTTTGTGTACCGAATAACGGAGCAATTCCGGGACTCCTTAATACAGACATTGTGGAAGTTACATGTGATCTTAAAGATGGTGAGATGATTCCGCATAAAGTCCCAAATCCCGGGGAATTGCAGATGGAACTTATTCGCAGGGTGAAGATTTACGAAAGGCTGGCTTCTGAAGCAATCCGTACAAGAAGCATTAGTAAAGCAATTGACTGCCTTATGGTGCATCCTCTTGTCAATTCCTACTCACTGGCCAAGAAACTGGTGGAAACATATTTAGCCACAAATAAAGACTATATGGAGGAATGGAACTGATATGAGTTTTGTAGGTGGCGTAGGCTATTCCAATATTGATCTGATCTATTCTGGTCTTGATAGACTGCCTGATAAGGGAGAGGAGATTTTCGCCAGAGGATTTTCCATGCAGTTTGGTGGTGGGATTCCGGCTACCATGATCAATCTTTCAAGGCTTGGAGTTGAGTCCAGAATTATTACTTTTGCAGGGCATGATCTTTTTTCGGAATTTGTGAAAAAAACACTGAATAGCTATCCGGTAAAAACTGTGAATCTTTATAAAGGAAACAAGATGCCGGTGGTGCTGTCTTCCACCTTGCTATATTGTGGTGACAGAAGTTTTATTTCATATACAGACGGAATGGATCTTAATGATGCTGTTATGGATGAAGTTTATGAAAATCTGAAAGGTGCATATGTGGTAGATATGCATGTTGGATTTTTAGATGTGTATAAAAGACTGAAAAAAGATGGTTGTATCCAGATTTTTGATACGGGATGGGAAGATGATCTGACATTGGAAAAATACAAGGATTATCTGGAAATTGCAGATTATTATATTCCCAACCAGAAAGAGGCCATGAAGATTACAGGAACGTCCAGTGTGGAAGAGGCTGCTGACATTCTGTCGGAATTTTTTTCTGACGTGACGATCAAAATGGACAAGGAAGGGTGCCTGCTTAAAAATAAGGATGGAATAAAAATCATATCTTCTGTACAAAATGTAAAAGCTATTGATGCAACAGGAGCAGGAGATGCATTTATGAGTGGCTTTATTTATGGACTTTATCATCATTATCCAATTGAACAGTGCATTAAGTTTGGAAATGTAACAGGAAGTGCGTGTGTTCAGGGAATGGGCTGTATCAGCAATTTTGTCAATGAAGAACAGCTCTTGGAAATTGCGGGAACGCTAGAAGTCAGAGAACTTTGAAGAGGTGGAAAAAATTTATAATCTGTAACTGAAAAAGGTGTCTCTTATTTGTATATCAGGTAAGAGACATTTTTTTTATGCAAACATATACTAGCAGAGAACCAGTGTGCTTTCAGGCACAAAAAGGAGCCTCTGTTTATGAAAAATCATTCTTATATTTCCATGCAGCAGGATATGCCGGATCAGGGACAGCTGCAGGTGACGGTGCTGGACAGTGCCAGTAACCGTCCTGTGGAAAATGCTACAGTGCGGATCTCGTACACAGGAGTCCCGGATAATGTGATCGAAGAAATCCGTACGGATTCCTCCGGAAAAACGCCCATGCTGGAGCTGGCAGCTCCTCCACTGGAATACAGCATGAAACCGGTGGAGCAGCAGCCTTATGCAGAATATACAGTTCGGATCAGTGCAGAGGGTTTTACACCAAAAGAAGTTGCCGGGACAGAAGTTCTTCCCCATTCCATTGCCAGGCAGGGAGCATCCCTTAGCAGACAGCAGGGTAGTGGAGAGGACTATCAGCGGATCGTCATCGGACCCCATACGCTTTTTGGGGAATATCCTCCCAAAAATCCGGAAGCAGAGATCAAGCCGATAAATGAAACCGGAGAGATCGTATTAAACAAAGTGGTGGTCCCGGAGTATATCGTAGTCCACGACGGGCCAATAGGGGATACCTCTGCACAGGATTATTATGTAAGATATAAGGATTATATCAAAAACGTGGCCAGCAGTGAGATCTACGCAACTTGGCCGGAGGACACGATACGTGCCAATGTTCTGGCAATCATGTCGTTTACTCTGAACAGAGTTTATACAGAGTGGTACCGAAATAAGGGTTATGATTTCACCATTACATCCTCCACAGCATACGACCACAAATGGATCCATGGCAGGAATATTTTTGAGAGTATCGACCGGATCGTGGATGAACTTTTTGAAAACTACCTTTCCAGACCGGATGTACGTCAGCCGATCCTGACCCAGTACTGTGACGGACGCCAGGTGCAGTGCAGGAATCGGGGATGGATGACCCAGTGGGGAAGCAAAGCTCTGGGAGATCAGGGATATTCCGCCATTGAGATCCTGCGGAGCTTCTATGGAAACGATATGTATATCAATGTGGCGGAAGCAGTTTCCGGGATTCCCGCATCCTGGCCGGGATATGACCTGACTATCGGTGTTACCGGAGAAAAGGTACAGCAGATCCAGGAACAGCTTAATGCCATAGCAAAAGCCTATCCTGCCATCCCGTCAGTGACTGTGGATGGTATTTATGGTCCGGCTACCGCTGCATCTGTAAAAAAATTCCAGAATATATTCGGGCTTCCTGCATCCGGAGTGGTGGATTATCCAACCTGGTATAAGATACAGGACATTTATGTAGCAGTGACCAGGATAGCGGAGCTGCAGTAAATATAAAAATAATAAAAATGTTCTTGGCCATTTTCGGAGTGATCTGATCGGGGCTGAGGTGTAATGCGTGAACATGATTTCAGAAAAAATATTTGACGTTTTAGAATAAACCAAGTATAATGGCTGTTTGTATCTTTGAACGTAAATTGTAAAGAGATTGCGTTTATGAGCATGTGAAAAAAGCGAAATGAGAATGTCTGCTTTACAAAAGGAGTGATGAAAATGACATTTTATCAGGAACTGCAGTTAAGCTCAACCGGATCAAAACAGCTGATCAGAAATACCACAGACAAAAAGGAGAAAAGAAGGCATATTCTGATCTATAATTTTAAAGTGTATCTTGTCATGGCATTTTGTGTGGCGGTTGTGACATTGTACAGTAAGATAACCGGCAATGACAACAGTGTTGTAGGTGTAACCGTACTGCTGGCAGTGCTGGTTTTAAGACAGGCGGATTTCGGGATCCGGACGTCCCACGGATTGTTGTCCATTGCCGGGATTTTCTGTATTCTGATCGCAGGACCGAGATTATCCAATATGGTTTCACCGGTACCGGCATTTTTTGTTAATGCGATAAGCATCCTGTTACTGATGATCCTGGGATGCCATAATGTAATTATGTATAACCATTCCACATTTGTTCTCGGATATCTGCTTCTGATGGGATATGACGTAACCGGAAAGGCGTATCTGCTTCGTGTAGAGGGGCTTTTGGCCGGAATGGTTCTCTGCATGGTAGTTTTTTATAAGAATCAGAAAAACCGCCCGTATCGCAGGACATTTCTGGACCTGTTCCGGGAATTTGACCTGCATTCTGCAAGAGGCAGGTGGTATTTAAGACTGACGCTGATCGTTTCCAGCGCTATGCTGATCATGTCTCTTTTGAGACTTCCAAGAGCAATGTGGGCCGGAATTGCCTGCATGTCCGTGTGCTTGCCGTTTACCGAGGACTGCAAGGGAAGAGCCGGAAAAAGGGGGATGTTCAATATCGTTGGATGTATTTTGTTTGCAGTGCTTTATCTGATACTTCCGGAATCTATGTATCCCTATATTGGAATGATCGGAGGAATCGGTGTGGGATATTCCGCAGGTTATGCGTGGCAGACTGCATTTAATACATTTGGAGCACTGTCCATTGCATCAGGACTGTTTGGAATGCCGGCAGCAGTGCTGCTCCGTATTGGAGCCAATGTATTTAGTTCAATTTATACTATGCTCGCAAATAAGCTTGGGGATAAGCTTGTGCAGCATATGTGGGTACGAAAGAGTGCAGAAATCTGAGATATTGCCCTGAAAAAAGTTTTGCCGTATAATGGGTAATAGCATAACAGCCTGGATATTACCGGGCCGACAGAGGAGAAGATTATGTACGAAGAAACAACAGAAAAACTGCTGGAATTTATCAGTAAAAGTCCTACAGCCTTTCAGGCGGCAGAGGAAACAAGAAGACGTTTTTTGGAGGAAGGCTTTACAGAATTGAAGGAAGAGGAGCGCTGGGAGCTGGAAAAGGGCGGAAAATATTTTGTCATGAGAAATCATTCCGCGATCATCGGATTTTCCATTCCTGTCAATGACTGCAGGAGATATCATATCATTGCAAGTCACAGTGACTCCCCGTCTTTTAAAATAAAAGAAAATCCGGAGATGTCTGTAAACGGAGCTTATGTGAAGCTGAATGTGGAGCGGTACGGAGGAATGATCCTTTCTACCTGGTTTGACCGTCCCCTTTCTGTGGCAGGCCGCATGATCGTCCACAAAAACGGAAAAATTCTGGAAAAGCTTGTAGATATTGACAGAGATCTGGTCATGATCCCGAGCCTTGCGATCCATATGAACCGAGATATTAACGGAGGCTATCATTATAATGTCCAGAAGGATATGCTTCCATTGTACAGTGGCAGTGGCGAAAAAGGAAACTTCTTGCGGATGCTGGCAGAAGAGGCAGAGATCCGTCCGGAGGATATCCTGGGCCATGATCTGTTTCTCTATAACCGGATGCCCGGAACGATCTGGGGATCCAGGAATGAATTTGTTTCCAGTCCAAGATTAGATGATCTGCAGTGTGCTTTCGCTTCAATGGAAGGCTTTCTTCAGGCAGATAAGAAGAAGGTCATTGCAGTCCACTGTGTACTGGATAATGAAGAAGTGGGAAGCACTACCAGGCAGGGAGCTGCATCCACATTTCTTAAAGATGTACTGTTTCGTATCAATCTGGCCCTTGGCGGAGATCAGGAAAGTTATCTGATGGCCCTTGCAGAGAGCTTTATGATCTCTGCGGACAATGCACATGCATTACATCCGAATTATACAGACAAGGCAGATCCTGTAAACCGTCCGGTGATGAATGGTGGAATCGTGATCAAATATAATGCCAATCAGAAATATTGTACCGATGGGATTTCCACAGCAATCTTTAAGGAACTCTGCAGAGAGGCAGATGTGCCATATCAGACATTTGTGAACCGTTCTGATATTGCCGGTGGTTCCACTCTGGGAAATATTTCCAATACCCAGGCAGCCATAAATACGGTCGATATCGGTTTGCCGCAGCTGGCGATGCATTCCGCTTATGAAACAGCTGGAGTGAAAGATACGGAAAGCCTGATCCGTGCGGCAAAGGTATTTTACAGGTGATATCGGAGGACAGGAAAATGAGCAGAAAAGCAGTATTTTTTGATGCGGACGGAACAGTCTGTGATATGAAAAAAGGAGTGCCGGACAGTGCCATAGAAGCCATCCGTGCGCTGGTAGATAACGGACATGAAGCGTGGCTCTGCACAGGAAGAAGTCGTGCGTTTGTATCCTGGTATCTGGAGCAGATCCCTTTTACGGGAATGATCAGTGCCTGCGGATCCACCATTGAGAAGGACGGGAAGAGACTTTTTAATAAAGAGATGACGCCGGAGGTTGCAAAGCTTTCTGTGGAGGTTCTCAGAAAATACGGACTGATCCCGGTAATGGAAGGCGCGGATTTTATGTATTATGACAAAGAGGAGTATACCGATGAAGTGAACTGGTATGCCAGTCTGATCACAGAATCCCTGGGCGATAAATGGAGGCCTATCCGTGGAAATGAGGATTGTATGCGGATCAATAAGATCAGTGCAAAAATGACTGAGGGATGTGATGCGGAGGCAGCGTTATCCATTTTATCAGAATACTATGATATCATCCGCCATGAAGGCAGCAGTTCGTTTGTGGGAAATACCATTGAACTGGTGCCAAAGGGCTTTAACAAGGCTGTTGGGATCGCAGCTGTGATCCGCCTGTTTGATATTCCGTGGGAGAATACCGTTGTTTTTGGAGACAGCAACAATGATCTTGCCATGTTTGAATACGCTGCAACAAAGGTTGCCATGGGAAATGCTTCTCCGAAGATCAAAGAACTGGCAGATTATGTTACGTCTGATATGTTCCACTACGGCATTCGGGATGGCTTGAAATATCTGAAGCTGATCTGAGAAAATGCTTCGTTTGTTTTGTAGGCTATGAGATTGTAAGAACAGAAACATCCACATCAGAAATGATAGCTTTATGTGAATATGCTTTTATAAAAAAATGCTGTAAGAACCAGAAATCATAGTTCTTACAGCTTTTTATGTTACAGATTTTTCCGGGTAGATAATATGCAGAAGCTGCAATATCAGATCAGTCCCAGACCTTTGCAGATAAACAGCCAGAGTGTCAGGGTAAAGGCACTGAATAATGTGGTAAGAAGCACGACTCCCGAAGAAAAAGAGCCCTCATGTCCCATGTTTTTTGCCATGACAAAGCAGGTAACGGTGCTGGCAGAACCCAGCATGATAATGATGGAAACCAGCTTGTCCTTTGTAAAACCGCAACGGATGGCAAGAGGAAGAAAAAGTGCTTCATAACCGACAAGTTTCATAAATGTACAGGCAACAGATGCTTTCAGCCGGGAAAAGGCTTTTCCGAAGTGCAGAGATCCGCCCATAGCCATGAGGCCAAGAGGAGTGGCGGTTTTTGCAAGATTGCCTGCCGTAGAGTCCAGGATCTTCGGAAATGGAAGACGAAGAAGGGACCAGAGTGTACCGGCTGCAATGCCGAGAATGATGGGATTGGTGACAATTCCCTTTAAAGTGCGCTTCAGAACGGTACCATCTATTTTTCCCTGACCTGGTTTAAAGACAGAGAGAACTACAACAGCCATTACATTGTAAAGAGGGACGCTGGCAATGATCATCAGTGGTGCCATACCTGCATTTCCGTAAAGGTTCTGGATAATGGCGATACCAAGGATCGCTGCGCTGCTGCGGTAGGATGCCTGGATAAACTCGCCCCGGATATCGGAAGGGTGGAGAAAACGGGACAGGAGCACGGAGATCATAATACTGAGCGATGTGATCGCAAAACAGAAAAGAATCATCTTGGGATCCCAGGCCTCATAGATATCGATTTTAGCGATGTCCTGAAACAGAAGCACAGGCAGGGGGATGACAAACACAAATTTGTTCATACGATTGACAAATGTTTCATCAAACAGTCCGATCCTCCGGAAAAAATATCCCAGGAGCAGTGTAAGAAAGATGGGCACGGTAACATTCAGACAGAAAATAAGATTGTCCATAAAAGAAAGCCTCCCTGTGGTAAAATTTCTCTGTTTATTATATCCAAACTACGAAAATTGTCAAACGAGGTATACGGGACTGGAGATTTCTGGTATGATAAAAAGTGTTGCGAAGAAAGCAGCACAGGGGTTGAGAAGGAGAAAGGAAAGAAAATGAGATACGGAAAAATACGGATCGAAGATGGCTTTTTTGTGTTTACCAGACATATGATGCTCAACAGTCTTCCGTGTAAAGATATTCTCTGGGCGTACATGCGCCGTGAGGGAACCGATAAAACCGGTGAAAAGCAGCTGATCATCAATTATCTGGTGATCATAACCAGACGTCAGAAGCGTTATAAATTTGATATGACAGAGCAGGAGGTACAGGATTGCCTTCAGCTTCTTAAAGTACTGAATCCGGATCTTGCGGTTGGTTTTCCAAAAGGAAGCAGGCTTCCGCTTCAGAATCTTCCGAATACAAGAGATCTGGGTGCATTGATGACAGTAGACGGTTCGCATATTCTTCCCAGAAAGCTTTTGCGCAGCGGAGAAATCTATCATGCTTCTGCTGCAGACAACCGGATCCTTTCAGAAGAATATAATGTAAAAACAGTGATCGATTTCAGGTCAGCTGCAGAAGTAAAGAAAAAACCGGATGATATCATGGCAGGAGTGGAGTATTATCACATTCCAATCCGGGATGAGGACAGCAGTGGAAACAGCTTTTTTGAACATGTGATGTCCTGCTATGGTGATGTAGACCGGTATATGCAGGACTGGTACCGGAATTTCGTTACGGATGAGTATTCTCTGAAGCAGTATGCACGTTTTCTGGATGTCCTGCTTCATGTAAAGAATGGAGCTGTTGTTTTTCACAGTGCCACAGGAGAAGACCGGACAGGAGTCGGAACAGCACTTTTGCTCTTTGCTTTGGGTGTACCTAAGGAAACGATACGAAGGGATTATATGCGGTCGAATCCATGTCTGGAAGATGAACTGAAATATATGCGCAGGCTTTACCGGGCAGACTGGCCGGAAAACAGCCGGAAGCTTGCAGATCTGAAAGCCTTCTATCAGGTGAAGGAGTCTTATATCAATACAGTTTTTGATGTCATCGAAAAAGAAAACGGAGGAATTGAAAGATTCCTTCGGAAAAAACTCTATCTGACACCAAAGGCATCCGAGGAGCTTAAGAAAAAATATCTGATCTGAGGATAAAAGCATTTCTTATCAGCCTGAAGGGATTTTGCAGGAAATTTTGATTGACAAAATTTTCGAAGTTGTTATAATGGTAAGAAAGCAAGGGTTTATTAGATTAAAGCGTTAACTGACGAAGTCGGTTTTCTATACATAAAAGTGTTGAAAGCAGGTGTATTATGGAAAAGAGAATACTATCCATCCTTGTGGATAATACCTCCGGAGTCCTTAGCCGTGTGGCTGGTCTTTTCAGCCGCCGTGGATATAATATTGACAGCATTACCGCAGGAGTGACTGCAGATCAGAGATATTCCCGTATGACAGTTGTCTGTGAGGGAGATGATCAGATGCTCCAGCAGATCACTAAGCAGCTGGCGAAGCAGGAAGATGTACGGGATGTTAAGGTCCTTGAACAGGACGACAGCGTTGCTCGTGAGCTGATGCTCGTCAAGGTTGCTGTGAAGCCGGAACAGAGACAGGGAGCTCTTTCTGTTGCAGATATCTTCCGTGCCAAGGTGGTGGATGTAAGTAAGGATTCTCTTATTATGGAGATGACCGGAAGCCAGAACAAGCTGCAGGCGTTTGTGGAGCTGATGGCTGACTATGAGATCCTTGAGCTTGCAAGAACGGGAATCACAGGTCTGTCACGAGGCAGTGACGATGTCCGGTACCTGTAAAAATAAAAATTTTTACATATGTTTGCTAGGAGAGTAGCTACTCTCTTAACGATAAATAATTTTTATGAAGAAGATGTTGTAAACATCAGAGGAGGAAAGTAAAATGGCAAATAAGATTTTTTACCAGGAAGACTGTAATCTCGGATTATTAGATGGTAAGACAATTGCGATTATTGGATACGGAAGCCAGGGACATGCACATGCACTGAACCTTAAAGAGTCCGGATGTAATGTAATCATCGGTCTTTACAAAGGAAGCAAATCATGGAAAAAAGCTGAGGAGCAGGGCTTCGAGGTATATACATCTGCTGAAGCAGCTAAAAAAGCAGATATCATCATGATCCTGATCAACGATGAGAAACAGGCTGCACTTTACAAGAAGGATATCGAGCCGAACCTTGAGGAAGGCAACATGCTTATGTTCGCTCATGGCTTCAACATTCATTTCGGATGCATCAAACCACCAGCATATGTTGATGTTACAATGATCGCGCCGAAAGGACCTGGACATACAGTAAGAAGCGAGTATCAGGCTGGTAAAGGTGTTCCTTGTCTGATCGCTGTAGAGCAGGATGCTACAGGTAAAGCTCAGGATATCGCACTTGCATATGCACTTGGAATCGGCGGAGCAAGAGCTGGTGTTCTTGAGACAACATTCCGTACAGAGACAGAGACAGACCTCTTCGGTGAGCAGGCTGTACTTTGCGGTGGTGTTTGCGCACTTATGCAGGCCGGTTTCGAGACACTTGTTGAAGCTGGTTATGACCCAAGAAACGCATACTTCGAGTGTATCCATGAGATGAAACTGATCGTTGACCTGATCTACCAGTCAGGATTCGCCGGAATGAGATATTCTATCTCCAATACAGCTGAGTATGGCGATTACATCACAGGACCGAAGATCATCACAGAGGATACAAAGAAAGCAATGAAGAAAGTTCTTTCCGATATCCAGGATGGTACATTCGCAAAAGAGTTCTTACTCGACATGTCCGATGCAGGTGCACAGGTACACTTCAAGGCTATGAGAAAATTAGCTTCTGAGCATCAGTCTGAGAAAGTCGGCGAAGAGATCCGTAAACTCTACAGCTGGAACGGCGAGGATAAGCTTATTAATAACTAAGCAAAATTTATTGCAGGTGCAATAAATTTTGCGCTACTCGAACGAAGCGCAGCGAAGTTTGAGTCAAAAAAGTCACACACGTAATACAGTGGTAGGAAACTTTTTTGAAATTTAAAATTCCCATCTGGTCGCAATGATCAGATGGGAATTTTTTTTACATTCCTTTATTTATCCGGATGCTCTGTTTCATCATCAAAAAATGGCGCGATCAAAGCCGAATCAGCATCTTTCTGTCTGCATACAAACCCGATCTCACGCAGCGGAAAAGAAAATCCTACCGGTACTTCCACCAGAGTTCCTTCTTCAAGCTCTTTTTTTACAAAATCACGGATCACACATGCAATCCCAAGACCAATTTCCGCAAACTGGATCAGAAGATCCATAGTTGTTACTTCCAGAATATGACTTAATTCCACATGATGTTCTTTCAGCTGAGTGTTTACGGTCTGACGTGTAATATTGTCCTCATCTAACATCATGAAAGTTGCTGCCTGGATCAGAGGTTCATCCGGATAGAGCTTTTTCTGATTTTCCAGATACTGCTGTGTACAGACAAAGGTATCCTGGATTTTCAAAAGAGGCTGAAAATAATATCCCCGAAGCTTCTGCGGCCGTCCGATGAGTCCCAGATCGATTTTTTCCTCATCCAGAAGCTGTAGCGTCTGATAAGTAGACTGGCAGGAAATTGTGATACGTACATGAGGAAAACGTGCAATATAGTTTTCCAGGTGGGAGAGCAGTACATATCTGGTAAGAGTAGAACTGGCGCCCAGACGCAGCTTTGGAATGTCCCGGGAACGGTTATGGCGAATGGAATTTTCTCCTTCATCCAGAAGTGAAAGAGCTTCTTTTACTTTTTCAAAAAGAAGCTCACCGTCCGGGGTCAGAGTGACACCCCGGGAACTGCGTTTAAAAAGAACGGTATCCAGATTCTGCTCCAGCTTCTGGATCGCCTTGCTGATAGCAGGCTGACTGATATAAAGGTCCCGGGAACTGTGGGAGATACTGCCGGTACGTGCTACCGTATAAAAAATATGATAAAGAGACAGATTATCCTGCATGCAAAACCTTCCTTTCGAAAAATAGTAAGGTAATAAAAAAATCCGAAGTCATCAGACCTCGGAAATCCTTGAATTTGTTAGAAATATCGGGGCAACAGGATTTGAACCTGCGACCTCACGGCCCCCAGCCGTGCGCGCTACCAAGCTACGCCATACCCCGCAACGCATATAACTATAACATAAACGAATTGTAAATGCAACCATTTTTTGAGGAGAAAGATGGTTGTATGGATGATAATAAAGAGTGTGATCTCTTGATACTTTCATAGGCTTCACACTCTTTACATGATATGATCAGGCTGTCTGTATTGTGTTACCTGGGTCAGGTAAAATACCTCTTCCCTGAAGTACAACGACAAGAGTTTCTGTTGTGTCCTGTAAATTTTTGATATCTTTTCGGATATCCCGTTCTGCAAGCTTAACATCCAGTGAAAGGTCGTCCAGGCGTTTTCTGTTGGTATCACATTTCAGATCGATCATTTCAAGTCTGTTTTCTACCCGGTTGAAGCGGGCATCTATTTCATCAAAACGAACATCCATAGCATCAAGACGAGCGTCGATACCGTCAAAACGAACATCCATAGCATCGAGACGAGCGTCGATACCGTCGAGACGAACATCCATAGCATCGAGACGAGCGTCAATACCGTCGAGACGAGTATCCACTGCATCCAGTCTGGCGTCGATACCATCTAATCGGTTATTTATATTGCCCAGCTGGACATTGATCGGGTTTATCATACCGGCTAATAATTCCAAATCTTTCTGATCTAGCATATGCGCATCCTCCCACAAAAATTGTACCGCATATTTCTCTGTGCGGATATTGTATCATGTTTCGAGTGTGAAGTCTATGAAATTATCAAAGAACAGAATGGACGGGAACAATAAGTTCTTAACTAGTATAATATATATAATAAGAAAAAACAAGACATATTTTTATATCTTTAATAATAATAGAAAATGCAGGCGAACTACCTGAAGAATAAAAAAAGGAGGCCGGGAGTTGTGCTGACTCCCGGAAAAAAAGTATGAAAAAGAAAAAGATTGTTTAGCATTTGCTATCTACAGTTAATAATATAGTAAAAAAATGTGTGCATTGTGTGAAAGGAAAATGAAGAGAATGTGAAAACTGCCGCTTAATGTTAGATTAAGCGACAGGACCTGAAAAAACCTGTATATAAGGAAATTCGCCATTTTTCTGACCACAAAAGCTGACCACTTATGACCATGAATCTTATAACAAGAAGCCTGATTTTTCCCGCAAAATACAGGTCCCTGGGACTATACATCTGACCACTTATCATGACCACTTTTATATATTGATATGTATTTTTCTTTCTCTGATATATAAAAAGCTGCATAAAACGGCACAAAAAGCGACATAATTGGACAGCTATGGCAGTTTCAGATCGCTTGACAAGCATTAAAGCGGATGTTATCATTACATATGGTTCAAAATCTTGGATCAAACAACAGAATAATCCGAAAAAATTACTGTCGCTTAATCTAACATTAAGCGACAAGATAATAATATTGGATAAGTTATATAAATAAACGGAAGGAAGAGAACATGCCGTCCAATACAGGCTACAGCATAACAACCAGAAGACTCCGACTTTGCTGCGGACATCCGGAATGGCTCAGGAAAACCCAGGATTTCTATAATGAAATTGAAAGCTTTTATTATGATCTTCTGCTGGCTCATGAGGAACTGGGAGAACTGGGGAGCCAGAAAACTCTTCGGGCCCTGGAGGTTCTGACTATTATGGGAAGAGACAAGCAGGTTCCTCAGAATCCCCTTCCCTGGGAAAAAGTCCCATTGTATTTCAGGCGGGCTGCGATAAACAGTGCTATAGCCGCAGCAAAGAGTCACATATCCAGGCAAAAGTCCATTCCGGGGAGGAAAGCAGAAAAGCTTCATTCAGCAGTTACCTATTATAAAGGAATGTACAGAGATTTTTCTCATAAGGAGATTACACTGAAGGTATGGACAGGAGAACAATGGAAATGGATGAGATGCAGACTGTATGGCAGAGAATTTCCCGCAGAAGCAGAGCTAATGTCACCCTCAGTAACCTTTGAGAAGAAATATCTCATGTTGCATGTTCCCGTGAAGGAATTTACAGCAGACACTGCAACAGTAAAGCAGCGTATCCAGGAAGGGCGGAAGATCTGTGCCATCCAGTTTACAAACGGAGATGTTTTTGCTGTGGGGACAGTATGTGACGGCACAGGGAAGGAAACAGATGTGAAATTCTGGGGCGGCGGAAAAGAATATACGCATCGCTGCGATCAGATCAGGAAGAAAATCGAGAAAGCCCGGAAATCTCTCGGCGGGGAAAAACAGCCCGGAGAAAACAGGAAATACTGGATGCATCTGAAACACCTGTCGGAGCATTATGCCCATGAGATTAGTTCACAGATCATAGGCTTCTGCCTGGAAAAGCAGGTTTCGCTGATTGTCCTTCCAAAATACAAAAAAGAATACACAGATTATGTGATGATCGGATCAGGAAACTGGAGCACTATGCATCTAAGCTTCAGGATCAGGAGCAATCTGTCCTATAAAGCATGGAAAAACGGCATTCTGGTCATTGAAACCTATGCAAAAGGGATATCCGAAACCTGCTCTGTCTGCGGTGCGCCAGTTAAGACAGCAAACCGCAAAACAGATGAATATACCTGTGAGAACGGGCACAGAGGAAGCCGAAGCCTGAACAGTGCCAGAAACCTGAGCCATAAATGTATTCTTCAGTTTGGAAAACAAGTGGTATGACCACTGTTTTATAGAGCGAGAGCACAACTCAGCTTCTGCTACAGGCAGATGCTGACAGGTTGAATACCGCCTGTCGTGTCTCCCTTATCATAAGGAAGAGTCGGCCAAGAATTTCCGCCAGAAGCTCCGGCACAGCCGTGACAGCGGATAAGAGTATTCGAAGTTATGTAAAAAAAAGAAAGTATGAAAAAGCAAAGGATAAGGATAGCAATGAACACAGAATACAGGAAACTGAAAAATCTTTTTCTGCGGCAAAGCTGCCAGGATGCATGGGAAGACTATGCACGAAGCATCCGCAAAGTAAATTTTCCCAGATGGGACTATGTGATCCTGACCTCATCAAATGAAGAACAGGCCAGATCCTTCCGCAGCCAGATCGCAGACAGATTGGAACAGGGCGTACTGCCGGGATGGACAAAATATTTCGTGCTCCCGGATCCGGAAGGCAAGAGAGTAGGCTCCGGCGGAGCAACTCTGAATGTACTCCGATTTCTTTCGGAGGAAGAAGGACTCCGGGGAGATTTCCATAACAAAAGAATCCTTGTGATCCATTCCGGCGGAGACAGCAAAAGAGTCCCACAGTATTCTGTGTGCGGAAAGCTTTTTTCACCTGTACCAAGAGAACTTCCGGATGGAAGAGGTTCTACACTGTTTGATGAATTTCTCATCAGCATGGCAGGTGTTCCGGCCAGGTTCAAAGAAGGAATGCTGGTACTTTCCGGGGATGTGCTCCTCCTTTTTAATCCTTTACAGATAGATGCCCAGTTCCGCGGAGCTGCGGCGATCTCCATGAAATCTCCAGTAGAAGTGGGAGTCGATCATGGAGTGTTTTTGAATGATGGAAGCGACCATGTAAAAATGTTCCTTCACAAACAGCCGGCAGAAACACTTCGCAGGCTGGGAGCCGTGAATGGACAGGACTGCGTGGATCTTGACACAGGCGCCGTACTTTTGGACGCCGAAATACTGGAAACACTTTTTAGTCTGATCGCTGATGCATCAGGAAAAAAAGCAGATCCGGATAAATACGAAAGCTTTGTAAATGAAAAAGCAAGGGTCAGCTTTTACGGAGATTTTCTGTATCCGCTGGCGGCAGATTCCACCTTTGAACAATATCAGAAAGAAAAACCGGAAGGCGAATTCTGCACAGAACTTTTTATCTGCAGAGAAAAAATATGGAAGGCATTAAGTCCTTTTCAGATGAAGCTGATCTGTCTTTCTCCTGCAGAATTTATCCACTTTGGGACAACGAGAGAGCTGCGTGCTCTGATGACAGAAGAAGTAACCGATTATGAGTTCCTTGACTGGAAAAAACACGTATTCACCAATGACTTGAATTGCCAGGGAGCTTTGCATACAGCACTGATCGGGCCGGAAGCAGACATCGAGGAAGGAACCTATATTGAAGACACCTGCCTTGAGGGAAGAACCTATGTCGGAAGGGGCGCTGTAGTATCCGGACTTTCCCTGAAGGATGTACATATACCGGCGAACACAGTATTTCACGGTGTGAAGCTGAAGGACGAGATCACAGAACTTTACGGCGGTCAGACAGGACGATGCGTGATCCGTACATATGGAGTCATGGATAATCCGAAGAAAACGCTGGAAGAACGAGGAAGCTTTCTGAGGGGAAACCTGGCAGATTTTCTTTCAGCCAATGGACTGGAGCTGGAAGATATCTGGACCGGCGAAACCCACGCACTCTGGAATGCAAAACTGTATCCGGTCTGCAAAACATTCCAGGAAGCAGCACAGGCAGGAAACCTTCTTGTAAAAATGAGCGAAGGACTTGCTGAACCCCGGCAGATCGAGGGCTGGAAAAAACAGCCGAGACTGAGTCTGGAAGAATCCTTCCGGTATGGAAATACAGAAAATATCCTTTCCTGGAAAAAAGATCTGGAAGCAAGGATCCTGGTGGCAGTATTTCTGGGAGAGTTGAAAAAAGGCGGACATTATATTCCTGCACTTAAGATCTTTGGTGAAAAAGAAATCCAGGAACGACATTACCATCTGCTGATGAAAGAAGCTGAAAAAGCAGATTTTTCACAGAAAATACGGATTCTGTATGCAGTATCACGTTCCATGAAATTTACTAAAAAATGCTTTGACGGAAAAACATACGATGTGTTGGAGCAGGAGTGTTTTTCCCAGATCCAGAAAGAGATCGCATCTCAGACACAGCTGACAGGAAACAGCGGCTATACGATCGCAAAAGAACAGGTAAAGGTAAATCTGCCGGTACGTGTGAACTGGGGCGGCGGCTGGTCAGACACACCGCCATACTGCAACGAACATGGAGGAACTGTTCTTAACGCAGCAATCCTGCTGAGAGGCTGTGAACCCATCGAGGTAGAGATCCGGAAGATACCGGAATTACATATTGAGCTGGCAAGTACAGACACAGGTGCTTACGGAACAGCAGAAAGTGCAGAAGAGATCCAGGACTGCCATAATCCATACGATCCTTTTGCCTTGCACAAGGCAGCCATTATCGCCTGCGGGATCCTTCCGCTGGAGGAAAAGGCCGACCTGAAAAAGGTCCTGGAAAAAATGGGCGGCGGATTCTACCTTTCCACCTGCGTCAAAGGCGTTCCCAAAGGCTCCGGCCTTGGAACAAGCAGTATCCTTGCAGGAGCCTGCGTCAAAGCTTTTGCAGAGTTTCTTGGAGAGAGCTGGGATGACAGCCAGATCTATGATACAGTCCTCAACCTGGAGCAGATCATGAGCACAGGCGGCGGCTGGCAGGATCAGGTTGGCGGCCTGACACCCGGAATCAAATTTATCACATCAAGACCCGGAATCCGGCAGCAGCTGAAGGTAGAAAAGGTAGAGATCTCGGAAAAAACGAAACAGGAGCTTCAGGAACGATTCGCTCTGATCTATACAGGCCAGCGGCGCCTTGCCCGAAACCTTCTCAGAGAAGTCGTAGGAAATTACATCGGCGGCCGAAAAGAATCTCTGGAGGCACTGGATGAGATGCAGAAAGTAGCAGCACTCATGAAATTTGCCCTGGAAAAAGAAGACATCGACGAATTCGCGAGCCTTCTCAACCAGCACTGGGAAATCTCCAAAAAGCTGGATGCCGGCTCAACCAACACCTGCATAGACCAGATCTTCAGTGTATGTGAAGACATGATCGACGGAAAATTCATCTCAGGAGCCGGAGGCGGCGGTTTCCTGCAGGTAATACTGAAGAAAGGCGTCACACAGGAGATGCTGCATCAGAGGTTGAGAGAGGTGTTCCAGGATTCCGGGGTGGATGTCTGGAACGTGGAGTTTGTGTGAAGATAAGTTTTGAAAAACTTCATTTCTTAATAAGGAATGAAGTAAATTTGGAGGAATATAGCAGATGAAGAAAGAGAGCACAGGTAAGAAAAATCTTCTGATTTATGCTCATTACTATATTCCAGATACTGCGTCAACGGGGCAGATCCTCCGTGAATTGGCGGAGAGTATGCTGGATAAATTTAACATCACAGTCATTTGTGTAGTGCCCAGTTATTTAGGGACGATTGAAGATAAATACAAAACAAAGAAATATTATGAAGAAGAAATCAACGGCGTAAAAGTGCTGCGGATCCGAGTGCCGGAATTTAGCAAGATCAATAAGAAGAGCCGCGTAAAGAACATCGTTTCTTATTTCTTTGGAGCAATGGGAGCAACCTTTAAGGTTGGAAAGATGGATTATGTGTTCTCAATTTCTCAGCCTCCTATTCTCGGCGGCCTTCTTGGCGTTTGGGGCAAATGGATGAAACACGCCAAGTACATTTATAATATTCAGGACTTCAATCCAGAGCAGGTGCTGGCCGTTGGCTATACCAAGAGCAAGTTCGTTACGGACGTTATGATGTGGTTTGACAAGTTCAGCTGCAAGCGGAGCGACCTTGTGATCACAGTCGGTCGTGATCTGGTGGCAACAGTGGAAAATCGTTTCAAGGGAAAGAAAGTTCCCAAAACCGTCATGATCAACAACTGGATCGATGAGAACGAGATTTATCCGTTGGATGAAAATAATGAGAAGGTTCTGGAGTTCAGGAAGAAATATGGTCTGGATGGAAAATTCGTCATTATGTACTCCGGAAATATTGGTTTGTACTATGACCTTGAGAAATTGATTGAGGTCGTGGAGCGATTCAAACCGGGCACGAAAACCGTAGATGGCAGAGAAGTTGTGTTTACATTCGTTGGTGCCGGATCTGTGCTGGAGAAGCTGAAGAACTATGTGAAAGAGCATTACATGGACAATGTGGTTTTCATTCCTTATCAGGATAAGTCAGACCTGATCTATAGCCTGAATGCCGGTGATGTTCATTGGTGTGTGAATGCAAAAGGCATTAAGGGCGTGAGTTGTCCATCAAAGGCATACGGAATAATGGCGGCAGCTAAGCCAATATTAGGAGTTCTGGAATCAGGCTCTGAGGTTCGCTGCCTGATCGAAGATACACAAGGTGGTCTTTGTTGTGAGCCAGGGGAGTATGACAAGGTTGAAGAAAACATCCTCTGGTTCATTGAGAATGCCGGAAATAGTGAGCTGAAGGCAATGGGAGCCAGAAGCCGTGAGAATCTGGAAAAGAATCTGACCAGAAATGTGTCTGTGAGAAAGTATGCTGAAGAGATTCTGAAGATGTAAAATAGGGAGAAAATAAGAATGGCTGCAGATATTACAGCGATAATACTTACAAAAAACGAAGAAGTTAATATAGAAGAATGTATTAAATCTATTATTACGACAGTTAAAAGAATTGTAGTAATAGATAGCTTCAGTACTGATAAAACAGTAGAAATAGCAAAAAGGATGGGAGCAGAAGTTTATCAGCATCCATTTGAAAACTACGCCAAACAGTATATGTATGGTGTGGAAGTTGCCAAGGCTGAAACTGTGTGGACATTAAGAATTGACGCAGACGAGCGGTTAACTCCGGATTCGGCAAATGAATTGACACAGCTTTGTGATAGCAATATGAAGAACGATGTTACTGGAATTGTTTTAAGGTTTAAAAAGAATTTTTTGGGAAAAGATTTGTATCACGGTGGAGTTTATCCTTGGAAGAAAATGAACTGTTATAAAACAAAATTCGGTGAAATAGAAGATCGTAATATGGATGAGCACATTATATTAAGTTCTGGAAAAGTAATCGAAATGAAAAATGATTGTTTGCATTTTGATTTTAAAAACCTTGAGTACTTTGTTAATAAACATAATTGGTATTCATCTCGTGAAACAGTGGATTATTTTGAAAATCTGGAAAATGCAAAAGCCAAAAGTGAAGTGGATGCAAAGTCTTGGTTTAAAATGAATGTGTATTATAAATTGCCGATAGGTTTTAGATCGCATTTATATTATCTATATCGATATTATATAAAATTGGGCTTTTTGGATGGCAAGGAAGGAAAAATATATGCGTTCCTTCAGGCATACTGGTACCGGTATTTAGTAGATGCAAAAATATATGAGTGTAAAAAAATGAATATTAGCTATAATGCTAAGGGTAGTTTAAAGAGTTAAAATATGTGAGAGATATGCCAGGAGTAAGTTATGAACCTCAAAAAGAAAATGAAAAAAATATTATATTTATTTCCAGTCAAATGGATAAATAAGTTTTATTTGTTTTATAATCGAATCTTTTATCCAGAATTAGTAGAAAGAAAAATGAGTTTTGGAGAAAAAAATGAAGATAAGATATTTTATGTAATTAGACCACGTAAAAATTCAGTAGAAGGTTTAATGGCATTGCTATTTTATGTAATACAGCAAATTGGATATGCAGAGAAAAATAATTATATTCCTGTTGTGGATTTTAAAAACTATAAAACACAATATAATATTGCAGATGAAAATGCATGGGAATGTTTCTTTGAGCAGATAAGTAATTATTCATTAGAGGAAGTGTATCAAAGTAAGAACGTGGTTTTGTCTGGGATTAATGCTATATACGATACATATTCATATCTTTATAATAAATCTTTTAATGAAGATGATTTGCAGAAAACACATCTTTTGGCGAAAAAATATATTAAGTTTTCTAAAAAGGCATATGAACTTTATAATAAAGAACTAAAACATATCAGTCCACAAAAAAATATAGGATTATATTTAAGAGGAACAGATTATATAAATTTAAAACCAATAGGAGAACCTATTCAGCCTACAGTAGCACAAGCGATAGAACATGTGAATACATACATAGAAAATGAAAAAAATGCTAATGTTTTTCTTGTTACAGAAGACGAACGTATTTATAAAGAAGTTAAATCGAACTTAGGAGAAAGAATAGTAATAGTAAGTTTTGATAATTACATAAAAAACTATTCAGAGAGAGATTTTTTAGCTAATGGACATAGCCTCACGCAATTAGGAGAAAATGCACATATACGAGGGCTGAACTATTTGGTCAAGATAATGCTGCTTTCCAATTGCAAGTACATTGTAGGCGGAAAAACATGTGGATCTTGGGCTGCTTGTATGTTGGCAGATGAAAGTACTAAGATAGACATATTTGAATTAGGAAATTATTGAATGGAGAAATAGAAAATAGTATGATCGATAAAATAACAATAGTAGTTGTTTGGTATAAAAAGAACCAATTGGATGATTTTCTCGATAATATTAATAAACAGAAAGACATTGATATAACTGTTATTTCATTAGATAATAGTCAAAATCAATATGTGGGTGCGCGAGAAGCATTTAATAGTGTAATAAATAAAATTGATACGGATTATGTTTTATTTTTGCATCCAGATGTTTACTTTGAAGATAACACAATATTAATAAAAATGCTATCTGTTATAAGAAAACTAAATAAAATGGGAGTTGCAGGTGTTGCGGGATGCCGCGAAGGAAAAGAATGGAGTATTCTATCCAATATTGTACATGGAAAAAATAAAAGTAGTGCAGGGGATAAGATAAAAAAACCAGAAGTAGTACAAACAGTTGATGAATGTATGTTTTTTGTACAAACAGATATTATAAAAAAATTTCCGTTTTCAAATATTAATGGATGGCATATGTATGCTGTTGAGCTTTGTCTACAATTATTACGTGAAGGATATATTAATTATGTTCTTCCGTGTGATATATGGCACAAATCTTCTGGGAGTTCATTAGATTCAAGTTATGTGTTGACATTAGAGAAGATTGTGCGATTGTATTCAAAGGATTATAAGTATATTAACACGACTGTGAAACAATGGAAAACAACGGGACTTATATCTTCATTATATCGGAAATACTATTTCTTTAAACAATTTGTGAAAAGGAGAATATAATTTGATAACGATAATTACGCCAGCATATAATGTGATAGATAGTATTACTAAAACTTATGCTTCGGTTATGAGTCAAAAAAATGTAGAGTTCGAATATATCATCGTAGACGGTATGTCAATAGATAATTCCATAGAACTCTATGATAGTTGGTCGAGCAATCCGAAATTTAAATACTTTGTGGAAAAGGATGAAGGTATATATGATGCGATGAATAAAGGTGTGAAATTGGCATCAGGTGATTATATCATTTTTTTGGGATCAGGTGATAAATTTGTTTCAGATACAGTATTAGAACATGTAGATGTATGTGCAGCTAAAACACATGCAGATATTATTTACGGGTACACTATTTTCTCCTATAAAAATGGAAATAAGATAACATATAAGCGAATGATTGATGGAACATACAGTTTTAGAGCTGACCCAGTATCGCATCAAGCACTGTTCGCAAAAAGGGAATTATTGGAAGAATATCCATTTGATTTGAAATATAAAATTGCAGCAGATCAGGATTGGATTATGAAAATGCATAAAAGTGGAAAAAAATTCCATTATATTGATATGCCAATTTCGAATTATGATATGTATGGTATTAGTGCTTCTGAAGTAGGAAGAGAAAAAGGAAAAAACGAGTTATACGAAATTCATAAAAAGTACTATCCTCTACAGTATATAGCACATAACCTAATGCGCAAAATTAAAGGAGTTTTAATAAATTGAGAGAATTGATAAAAACTATAAGAAAAGCTGTTGGAAGCATAGGCTCGTTTATAAATGTAGTTTATAATAAGTTGCATTTTATATACTATAAAGTGATGATTGGGAAAAGTTTGAAAGTGAATGGAAGAATAAAAATTAGTGGGACAAAAGGGAAAATTGTCATTGGAAACAATGTTGTTATTAATTCTTCAGAATATGCAATACCAATAGGCTATACTTGTAAGACTATTTTCTGGATTTTAGGTGATGGTAAAATAATTATTGGTGACAATACAGGAATGAGCAATGTAGCATTATGTAGTCAATCTTCAATTAGTATAGGCAATGGTGTCTTGCTAGGAGGTGGTGTAAAAATTTATGACACTGATTTTCATTCAATAAACTATATTGAACGCCGAAATATTAATACGGATAAAGGCAGAAAATCTAAGCCAATCATTATTGAAGATGATGCTTTTATTGGTGCTGGAAGTATGATTTTGAAGGGCAGCATTATTGGTGCTAGAAGTATTATTGGTGCTAATTCAGTGGTAAGTGGCACTGTTCCGGCGGATGAAATCTGGGCTGGAAATCCTGCAAAGTTTATTAGAAAAATCGAATGAGTATCATCAAATATTGGATGATTTATGTGAGAAAGTAAAGCATAATTGATCGTGATGTAATTAATATATTATTAAACCTTAAAATAAAAGTGAGTATTTCATTTACTGATAAATTAGTATTTTGAAAATTTGTTAATTTTAAATATAATATTAATGATATGAGGGTAATATGAAAGTATTATGGATAACGAATGTAGAATTACCGGATGCTGCAAATAGTAGAGGAAACAATGTTGTAGTTGGTGGTTGGATGCATCAGACCTTGAATTATATAAAGAATTCTATTGAGTTATATGTTGCTGCATGTGTGTCAGAAAAGTATGATTGGATAGAAATTAATAGTGTAAATTATTGCGGTTTTACGCCTGAAATAGACGAGATTGATTTTGAGAGAATAATAGAAAGTATTGATCCAGATTGTATTCACATATGGGGATCAGAATATAATCACTCGTACTATGTTACTAAAGCTGCACGCAACTTATCTAAAATTGAATGCACTGTGCTTTCGATTCAAGGACTTGTATCGGTTTATGCTGAGCATTATTATGATGGATTGCCGCCCGAACTCATTCATAGAAGAACTTTAAAGGAATTTTTTGGAAGAAGAAATATTGCACAAGAAAAAAAAATGATGGAATTACAGGGGCAAACTGAAATAAGTACTTTTCAAATGTTAGAGAATTGTATAGGGCGTACGGATTGGGATTACGCTTGTGCGAAACAGATGAATCCACAGATTGAATATCATTTTTGCGGAGAAATTTTAAGAGAATCGTTTTATGTTAACAGATGGAAGTATGAAGAATGTGATAAGGAAGTGATTTTCTTCAGTCAGGCCCACTATCCTATTAAGGGATTACACATCATGTTAAGAGCACTACCAATAATTAAAGAATATTATCCGGCTGTTGTATTGAGAATTGTTGGAAATAATCCACAGAAGAAAGCGATTTTTAAGAGATCATCATATGAAAAATATATTTGTAACCTAATACATGATAATGATTTGTCAAATTCAATTGAATGGCTTGGACAATTATCTGAAAACGAAATGATGTTAAATTATAAAAAGGCGAATGTTTTTGTATGTTCATCATCTATTGAAAATTCTTCTAACTCAATAGGAGAAGCAATGCTTGTGGGTACTCCAATTGTTGCTTCGGATGTAGGTGGAATTAAATCATTTATGGAACATGAAAAAGAGGGTATGCTGTATCATAGTACGGCTGTATATATGTTGGCTGATAATGTTATAAGAATTTTTAATTCGAGAAGTTTAGCTATACAGCTAGGAAACAATGCACATGAAAGAGCAAAAAAATATCATTGCATAGAAGATAATTTACAAAGACTTATAAAAATCTATAATAAATTGAAATGCAAATAGCAGTATGAGGTGTCCACGTGAAAATAAAAATGAATAGTCTTTATATAGGAATAGCATTAATGTGCATGATGTTGCCAGCATCTTTAAAAAGTTTGCCTTTTGGAATTGAGATAACTGTATTAGCTATGGTTGTTTGTATAGTTGCTTTTTTTCTAGAATTTGAAAGAATACATATGTGTCCAACACTGTTTTTACTGATAGTATTAGCATTATTAGAACTCACTTCAACTATTTTTAATGATGGAAATGCATTTGTATGTATTAAAAATATCATAACATATATAGCATTGTATTATTTGACTATAGGTGAACTTTCTAAAAATGAAAAGGCCTTTTTGAAAGTCGCTCTTTTAGTGTTTGAAATATATATATATATTGAGATTGTTTCTATTATCTTGGGCATGGATTTTTTAGGAAATTATAATCAAATATATATGATTTTTCCATGCTTTACAGCTATGACGCTCTTATTAAGAAATCAGACTGGAAGAAAAAAATATACTAGAAAGTTTTGGAGTACATCCATTATTGTTATATTTGGTTGCTTTTTGTCGCAGATTATTTATGGGACTCGTGATCTAGAAGCTACGTTTTTAATTTCGGCAGGTATTTTGATATTATATGCTATTTTTTCTCAATTTTTCGAGAAAATTAGTATGAAAATGTGCTTAATAGGGATTTTGTTTATAAATGTAACACTTGTTATTACTCAGTCATTATTAAATAACTCAGTTATTGAATATATAATTCAAAATGTATTACACAAAAGTTTGAATTTAACTGGAAGAACAGATTTATGGAAAATGAGTGTATATACAATAATTCAGAAACCAATATGGGGATATGGAGTGTCCTGGGAGGGACTGAGTATATGGGGAGGTAAATTTGTTCCACACAATCAGTTTCTATATTTAGCTTGTGTAGGTGGTTTATTATTAGTTTTGTGTTTAGTGGTCTGGCTTGTATATATTGCATATAAGGGAGATCAGTATTCCAAAAATGATATAGTGTTTAAGATTTGTCAGTATACTCTTTTGTCTCAACTTGTCTTATTCCTGACGTTATCATATTCAATTGAACAATTAGTACCATTTTTGTTTGTTATGGATGTTGCATCATATTATGTGGAAAGACAACTTGGAAAATCGAAAATTAAGAAAAATCGAAAACTAAAAATAATAAAGAGAAATTAAGAAAGGGATACTGCTGTGAAAAAAAAGTCACTGGCTAAAAATGCAGCTTTAAATATGTTTAAAACTTTGATGTCAATGATATTTCCCCTTGTTACATATCCTTATGTGACAAGAATACTGCAAGTAGAAAACATTGGCAAAATAAATTTCTCAGGAAGTGTTGTTAGTTATTTTACGTTATTAGCAGGATTAGGGATAAGTACTTATGCAATTAGGGAAGGCGCAGGTTTACGACAGGACAAACATAAATTTGAGATTTTTTCAAATGAGGTTTTTACTATTAATATAATTTCGTCGATGGTTTCGTATGCTCTTTTTGTGTGTATGTTGATTGCAGTTCAAGATTTACATCCGTATATTCCATTAATTTTAATCCAAAGCATTGGGATTATTGGACCAACTGTAGGAGTTGAGTGGTTGTATTCAGTTTACGAAGATTATGAATATATTACAATTCGATCTATTGTGGTTCAGATTGCTTCAATGATTCTTATGTTTGTGTTTGTACACAAACAGTCTGATTATATATTATATACAGGAATTCTAGTTTTTGCATCAACAGCAGCTTATTTATTTAATTTTTGTCATTCAAAAAAATATATAAGATTAAGACTTACTAGAAATCCAAACATTAAGAAACATATAAAACCGATTGTTGTTATCTTTGCAATGTCTGTAGCAACTACAATTTATGTTAATTCAGATACGACTATGTTGGGGGGGATGGCAGGGAATTATTATGTTGGACTTTATAATGCAGCAACTAAAATCTATACGGTTATGAAGAGTTTAATGGCTGCATGTATTTTGGTATCTTTGCCTAGACTTTCAAATTATCTGGCGATAGAAGAATATGCTGAATATAGTGAAAAAGCATCTAGCATCTTAAATGGTTTTCTTACTTTTCTGCCACCAATTGTAATAGGGGTTTTTATGACGGCTCCACAAATTATTTCGATTCTTGCAGGGAAATCTTTTTTAGATGCGACAATATCATTAAGGATATTGTGTATTAGTTTGTTTTTTTCAATAGTTGCAGTTTATATGACAAATGTAGTTTTGCTTCCATTAAAAAAAGAAAAGCAAATAATGTACGCAACATTCGCAAGCGCAATTATTAATTTGTTACTAAATTTTATTTTTATTCCTCTTTGGAAGCAAACAGGAGCGGCTATAACAACTGTCGTGGCAGAGATAGTTGTAATGTTTTGGCAAGTGTGTGCCTATAAAAAGTCAGATCACTGTATTGAACTTCGATTGAATAAGAGTAATTTAAAGGCAATTTTCATTGCATGTTGTGTAATTATATTGATTTGTGTTAGCGTTGATACTTTTCAAATGAAATTTATTGTTGCATTTTTTGTCAAAGTGATTTTGGCAATAATCAGTTATATTATTATATTAGTTGTTTTACATCATACGATTGCATTAAAAGTGATTGAATTTATAAGAAATTGTTTGAAAAAGTAATGGAATGTGTTGGAACTATAGTAAGGCAAAAAAGGGGTGTGTAAAATATGGGTGCATCGCAGATCGAGCAATATAAAAAATTGATGCACTGCTGATAAAAAATCAAAAAGCTGACAGAAGTACGAACCTGTGTCATTGTAAAAGCAGGTTTATTCTGTCAGCTTTTTTATGTAAGTATAATTCGTGCAGCAGAGGATGCTCTGTGAATCATACCAGTTTATTTAATTTTTCAATAATTTCTGTAAGTTCTTCTCTGGAATACCCGCCAAAACTTACCAGCGCACGTAATGGCATGGAGTCGGTCATGGCTTCTGTCATTTCTTCAGTGATAGCTTCGGAAGCGGCTTCAGAAGAGGACTCTTCACCAACGTTCATGGCTGAGATATATTTTGCTGTCAGTTCTTTTGCTGTTTCGCTTGTTTTCGGGTTGCGGAACAGTTCGCCCAGGGTGGTGTTCATATGAACATGCATCGGAAGCTCCTGGTTGCTGTTCAGATGGATCCTGCCTTCAAGATGGATATCTCTGGAAGAGGTACCGACAAGGAGCTTATATTCGCCGCTGGCTGCGAACCAGTCATGAAGTTCTGTATTGTACCATGCGAAGCTTCTCTTGTCCAGCTCCATGGTTACTGTTTTGGTTTCGCCTGGATTCAGGAAAATCTTTTCAAAGCCTTTGAGCTCTTTTTCCGGACGGATTGCGGAATGGGTGCAGTCTTTGACATAGAGCTGTACGACTTCTTTTCCTGCCATATTTCCTGTGTTTGTTACATCAACCGAAACGGTGATGGTGTCTTTGTCTGTAGGATTTTCATTGGAGATCTTCAGGTCGCTGCAGGCAAAGGTAGTGTAGGAGAGTCCATAGCCAAATGGATATGCTACATCCATTTCTTTTGTATCGTAGTAGCGATAGCCTACGAATACGCCTTCACGGTATTCAACCTTTTCACCACCGCCGAAGTTCAGGTAGGATGGATTGTCGGAGAGCTTGAGCGGCATTGTCTCGGCAAGCTTGCCGCTGGGATTTACTTTTCCGTAAAGGATGTTTGCGACAGCGGTACCGCCTGCCTGACCGCCGAGGTATGCTTCCAGAAGGCCTTTTATATCATTGAGCCATGGCAGCTCCACGGGGGAACCGTTGTGGAGGACGATCACGGTATTCGGCTGTACTTTAAGGATCTCAGCAATGAGACGGTTCTGGCATTCAGGAAGCCTCATGTGGGAACGATCGTATCCTTCAGATTCAAAGCTGTCCGGAAGTCCGGCGAAGATCACAACCTTGTCAGCGGCGGCAGCAGCTTTGATCGCTTCAGCTGCAAGTGCATCATCGTAGAGATCTTTGTCTGTAGGAAAACCTTCTGCATAAGTAACCTGTGCATCGGAAGGAACGGAATCCAGTGCATTTGTGATCTTGAAGCAGTTGATATGAGAGCTTCCGCCGCCCTGGAAACGAGGCTTCTTTGCAAAACCGCCGATGAAAGCAACTTTCTCGGATGCTTTCAGAGGGAGGATCTGCTCATCGTTTTTCAGAAGAACCATAGATTCTTCGGCAATGTGGCGTGCTTCTTCATGGTCTTTTTCCATGGTGAATTCCTGCGGTGCCCGGTTGTCTGCATATTCAAAAATTATGCGTAGAATGCGTTCAACAGCCTGGTCAAGAATGTCTTCCTTGAGGGAACCGTCTTTTACGGCCTGTACGATGAGGGCATCGTTGACCCCATTGGAGGAAGGCATTTCCAGCTCAAGACCTGCCTCAAGACCTTTGACGCGGTCATTGACTGCACCCCAGTCGGACATTACATAGCCCTTGAAGCCCCAGTCGCCGCGGAGAACATCTGTGAGAAGCCATTTATTCTCAGATGCGAAAGTGCCGTTGATCTGGTTGTAGGAGCACATGAAGGTGTATGGCTGAGCTTTTTTTACTGCGGTTTCGAATGCAGGGAAATAGATCTCACGTAAAGTGCGCTCATCAGCCTCGGAAGAATTACTCATGCGGTGATATTCCTGGTTGTTTGCTGCAAAGTGCTTGATAGAGGTTCCTACATGCTGGGACTGTACTCCGTTTATAAAAGCGGCTGCGATCTCACCTGCGAGATATGGATCCTCGGAATAATATTCGAAGTTTCTTCCGCAGAGAGGAGAACGTTTGATGTTTACGGCCGGTCCGAGAACTATGGATACATCGTTGGCCTGAGCTTCTTTTCCGATGGTTTTGCCCATTTCTTCCACCAGCTTGCGGTCAAAGGAGCAGGCGCTTAAAGCGGCCGGCGGGAAGCAGACGGCTTTGATGCTGTCATTCATTCCAAGATGATCGCCCTTGTCATCCTGCTTACGAAGTCCGTGAGGGCCGTCGCTGACCATTACTTCCGGGATCCCCAAGCGTTCCACATGTTTCAGATGCCAGAAATCAAGACCTGAGCACATGCCGGCTTTTTCTTCCAGTGTCATCTGGCTTACGATTTTTTTCAGATCACGTTTCATTAAAAATACCTCCGAAATGTTTTTCTTACTATGAACTATAGCATGTTTTGCTGGTAAAATATAACAAAAATTTGTTAAAAATAAAAAATATTGCAGTTTAGCCGAATCAAGTAAGTCCCCTGCTTGAATTGCGAATATCCGCATGACCCTCACATTTTCAGGAATATAAAAACGATATGCAGGTCGATTGACAGAGCGGTGAGAGATATCTTTTTCTGGCTTTTGTGGGAAGAGTGTAGTAATATAGGTAGGAATAATGACAGAGCTGCCGGACAGAAGAATGGTCGACTGTCTGGTTTATGTGAAAGGACTTATAATGAAAGACATCATATCAAGTATTATTACAAGTGTACTGACTGCTTTGTACCAGCCATTTTGGTTTTCTGTGATCCTGTCTGTGATGGTACTGTTTTTTTATCTCTTTGCCTACCATAATGAGACAGGTGGAAGGGGGATCAGGGGAGCTTTTTCCGTGTGGTGGCAGTATTTCAGAGGAAATGCTTTTTTTCGGAAGCTGTTTTTTCTGACCTTTTATACAACCATGATCTTGTTTCGCACGCTGCTGAACCGGGATATGTGGATGAATCCCCTTTCGGATGTGATGGCGAACTGGTGGATCTGGAAATATGGAGAGGATGGTACCAGATATCTCACAACTGAGTGTATTGAGAATCTGATGCTGTTCATTCCGTTCACGATCCTGCTGTTCTGGACCGCAGGAAAGAAAATATTGAAAAAAACAACATTCTTGAATATTGTGTGGACCGGACTTAAGATTACCTTTGTATTCTCACTGTCCATTGAACTTCTGCAGCTTTTCCTGAGGCTTGGGACGTTCCAGGTTTCTGATCTGACATATAATACTCTTGGAGGAGGTATTGGCGGGGCTGTGTACTGGATTGGTCATCAGCTTTCAGTCAGGCGGGGAGCCGAATAATGTCTGCCGCAGATAGCAGGAAGACAGAGAAACGGATCAGCCCGGATTGCTGTTCGAGAGTGATACTTTGAAATTTTTGTAGTTACTGTTCACTGGTAATATTCCGCGAGGTGTTTTTTGTGAGCGAAGGTCACAGAAAACCCGAGACATACCGCGCGAATTTATGCGATTAGCATAAATTCTGTGCATCGCGAAGCGTGTTGCTGAGAACGGAGTGAACAGTAACTTTTTGCACGGTGCATCGTTAAAATTTCATTGACAAATCTTCCATAACGTGTTAACCTAATACCAGTTTCAAAAAGAAAATGCATAGATGAGGAATAGTACACAAGAGAACGGAGCACAGAGAGCTGCTGGCCGGTGAGAAGTAGCGGAAGGGATTTGTGGAACTCGCCTCGGAGCATCTGCCTGAAATCTTTATATATTATATAAGAGAGTAGACGCAGACGGTGTCCGCCGTTATCCGGAGAGGATATAAGGATGTATATACATTCCGTATCTGTCAAGTGTGTGAATTTTTATTCATGAAATAAGAGTGGTACCGCGTAGGACAGCAGTTGTCTTTCGTCTCTTGCAGAATCTGCAGAGTCGGAAGATTTTTTTTATGTCTTTATATCAAAAACAGAAACCAAAGAGAAATTTTAATGGAAACAGAAAGTGGAGGAAAACAAAATGATGACACCATCCAAGTACAAACGTCAGTATTACATGCCGCCGGTGAAATGTATGAAATGGGCGGAGAAAGAATATGTGGATAAGGCCCCGATCTGGTGCTCTGTAGACCTTCGTGACGGAAATCAGGCACTTGTGATCCCGATGAGCCTGGAGCAGAAAGTGGAATTTTTCAAGCTTCTTGTAAAGATTGGTTTTAAAGAGATCGAGGTTGGATTTCCGGCTGCTTCTGAGACAGAGTATGAGTTTCTCCGTACGCTGATCGAGCAGGATCTGATCCCGAAGGATGTAACGATCCAGGTGCTGACTCAGGCAAGAGAGCATATCATCCGTAAGACTTTTGAAGCTGTTAAAGGCGCCCCAAAAGCGATCGTTCATGTATACAATTCCACATCCGTATCGCAGAGAGAGCAGGTATTCAAAAAATCAAAAGAGGAGATCCTGAAGATCGCAGTAGATGGCGCTGCACTTCTGAAAAAACTGGCTGATGAGACAGAAGGCAATTTTCAGTTTGAGTACAGCCCGGAGAGCTTTACGGGAACAGAGCCGGAGTATGCACTGGAGGTGTGCAATGCGGTTCTGGATGTATGGCAGCCCACTGCAGATAACAAAGCGATCATCAACCTGCCTGTTACGGTTGAGCATTCTATGCCGCATGTGTATGCAAGTCAGGTGGAATACATGTGTGATAATCTGAAATACCGTGAAAACGTGATCGTTTCTCTTCATCCGCACAATGATCGTGGATGTGGCGTTGCAGACTCCGAGATGGGTCTTCTTGCAGGTGCTGACCGAATTGAGGGAACTTTGTTCGGAAATGGTGAGCGTACCGGTAATGTGGATATTGTAACGCTTGGTATGAATATGTATTCCCAGGGTGTGGACCCGAAGATTGATTTTTCTGATATGCCGCATATTTGCGAGGTTTATGAGAAATGTACCGGAATGCAGATCTATGAAAGAAGTCCGTACAGTGGAGCTCTTGTATTTGCTGCATTTTCCGGATCTCATCAGGATGCCATCGCAAAGGGTATGCACTGGAGAGAGAACGGAGATCTGGAGCACTGGACTGTTCCGTATCTGCCGATCGATCCGACAGATGTGGGAAGAAACTACGACGCAGATGTTATCCGTATCAACAGCCAGTCCGGAAAGGGCGGTGTAGGCTATATACTGGAGACAAAGTTTGGCCTGAACCTTCCTCCGAAAATGCGCGAGGCTATGGGCTATGCAGCCAAAGCAGTGTCCGATCACAAGCACAAAGAGCTTCATCCGGACGAGATCTTCAGTCTGTTCAAATCTACCTTCGAAAATGTGGTTGAACCATACAGCATCAATGAGGTTCATTTCCAGCAGAAGGAAGACGGCATCGTAACACGGGTTACTTCTACATTCCGTGGAAAAACCATCGTTACAGAGGCTTCCGGAAATGGTCGTCTGGATGCGGTAAGCAATGCGCTGAAGAAAGCTTACGAACTGAAATACACACTGGAAACTTATCAGGAGCATGCTCTGGAGCAGAGCTCTTCCTCCAAGGCTATCGCTTATGTGGGAATTCGCAAACCGGATGGAACGCTTGCCTGGGGAGCGGGTGTTGATCAGGATATCATCCGTGCCTCTATTGATGCACTGGTAACTGCGATCAACAATCGATAAGCATCCGGTTCCGGATAGGTTTACAAAAAATGAGAAGCTGCCATAAAACGCAGCTTCTTTTTTTGCCGTGCAGATGCTATAATAGTGCGGAATGTGAAAATAACAGTGAGTAAGAGGGATATTATGAAAAATAAGAAAAAAAACAGAAGCTCATACAGCCTGTCTGCAGAGCTGAAAAATACTCTGAAATATCTGCTGATATGGGGAATGATCTTGATCTTTTCCGCATATTTGCTTAGTGATTCGGAGATCCTCGGAAATGTAAGGCAGCAGGCAAGACCGGATACCTGGTCTATGATCGGTGCGGGAGGAAGCTTTGAAGAGGAGTTTACCTGCAAAACGAACCGTCTGTCCGGTGTGGAGCTTTTTCTTTCTACAGAGAGTGCATCGGTTGCTGGAACGTTTCAGATAACGCTGTACCAGAATGAAAGGGAGATCCAGAGCTGGCAGGCCAGCAGACTGACCATATCGTCGGGGGATACCACGTATTTCCGGCTTGACCAGAAGCTTACGGAATGTAAGGGGCAGAAATTCCGGATCGTTTTAGATGGCGCAAAAGGGGATACCGGAGTGGCTGCAGGGTTGGTGAGCCAGAAGGATGATACACAGACACTTGCCTATCGGATCATTTCCAGGCCATTTCCAAAATCACTGGTGTTTCTGGTGATTGGAGCGGCGGCAGCTGTGATGCTGGTGATCTTTGCATTTCTGAAACGCAGACAGCTCCGGGCAGAAGTGGTGTTTGCCGTTGTTTATATTTTTATGAGTATCTGTACGCTGGCGGCGGTTCCGGCCTTTAATTCGCCGGATGAGTACAGCCATTATCTGAGAAGCTATGAGGTTTCCAGAGGATATCTGACGTCGGAAGGCAACGGAGGAAACGACTTATTCTCATATGGAAGGACGTTTAACAGTGGTCTGGTTCCGGAATTTTCCGCCAAGGATCATGTATCATTATGGGATATCGGAGAGAATGCAGATCAGCGTATCGACCGGGAAAAAACACAGTTTTACGGATTTGGAAATACAGCCTTGTATGCACCTACTTCGTATCTTCCCCAGGCAGTAGGGATCCGCATTGCAGATCTGTTTACGGACCGGCCGATGGTTCTTGCCTATGCGGGAAGGATCGCCAATATGCTTATGTTTGGACTGTTCTTTTTCTTTGCCATTCGTCTGACGCCTGTTGGGAAAAATTTCCTCGTACTTCTGGGGCTGGTACCTGTGAATATCCAGTCAGCAAATTCCATGTCAGCAGATGCCCTGGCCCTGGCTCTGACGGTTGCTCTGGCTGCCTTTGTACTGGCTATGCGATATAAACAAAAAGAAGTGATGAGTAGAAGACAGCTGATATGGATGTACGTGCTGACCGGATTCCTGTGTCTTTGCAAAGTGGTTTACATGCCGTTTTGCCTGCTCCTGTTCCTGATCCCGAAAGAACGGTTTAAAAGCAGAAAAAATTACTGGTTTCATGTGGTCTGTGCAGGAACTGTGATCTTGATCTTAAGTTTCGGCTGGCTGGTCATTGCATCCCGATATCTCTGTGAGTCACAGCCAGGTGTGGATACAGCTGCACAGCTTGTGGGGATCCTGAAGGATCCGGCTGCCTTTGTCCTGACTTTTGTGCGGAGCCTGGATAATTTTGGTGTGACCTATCTTACAGAAATGATAGGAAGTAATCTTGGATGGCTGAACATTCCTGTCTGTGCCCTGCTGGCAATGGGATATCTTTTGATCTTGGTCCTTCAGGTTTCCGGGAATGATGATATATCGGGAATCCGTCTGGAGCTTCCGGCAAAGGGCATTCTGGGAGGAGTCAGTCTCCTGGTATTTGCGCTGATCTTTGTAACGTTATACGGACAGTGGACAGCCTATGGCTACGATAAGATCTTGGGCGTGCAGGGACGGTATTTTCTGCCGCTTCTTTTTCCACTGATTCTTGCGCTGAAGCCCAAACGGTTTGCCGAAGGAGCCGGGGAAACACCATGGGGACTGTTTCTGGGAGCCTGGAGTATCGATCTGTGTGTTTATGCGACACTTTTCGTGCAGGCCCTGTGCCGTTTTGCATAAGGCGTCGGATTTGGTCGAGCAAAAATCCTTGACTGACTGAAAACAAAATATTATAATCAAATCTGTAAATAACAGAGGAAAAAACTGTTCTGAAAAAGGATAAACAGGCAGATAGAAGTACGATTTCCGGAAAGTGGGTGTACAACATTGGACGGAGATAGAGACGCTATCTGCCTTTTTTTCTGAAATGAAATATGACATGAGTGTGGATAACTCTGCAATTTTATGTGGAATACATGTGGATAAGGTGTGGATAAAACACAAATACCGCCGTTGAAGCGTTAAATACGGGAAAAAGCTTGACATATTCAATATTATTAAATATAATTTTCCCATACATTACAAAAATGTTACAAACATGTAAAGGAAATCGTAATGATCCGTATTTATCCGGGAAGCGATGATAATGGGGGCTGTGATATCGCATCGGAGGATTATGGGCTGTTACAGAAAATGAAACGCAAGGAATGAGATTATGAAAGTTGAGAAAGATTTACGTGAGACTGACGGAGTGCAGGATGAACGTAGAAATGGAAAAACCGGAGGAAATTCCGCGCGCAGTTTTGCAGTGCTGACATTATGTGCAGTTTTGGCGATGGTTATTTCTCTGGGGACAAGGACATTTGCAGAAAGTGAGGGAGGCAGGGTTTATGCAGCTTCAGATGGAGGAGAGGGCTCTCCCTATGAAGAGGTTGCTGTTCCTACCGGGATCGCAGGTGTGGTTTCAGGAGTTACGGATACACCATTATCCGGAAGCACGGTTACAAGGATCGGAAGCTCCTGTGAGCAGGTGATCGTAGGCCAGAGAGTACAGAAAGTAACCAATACTGCTGCAGATCTTAATGTAAGCTCCTCTATGGAAAACAAAGTAAATGAACTTGATGCAAGGTCGATCACACTGGCAGAAAATCCCACACTGATGTCAGATGAAGACTATGATACACTTCTGAGGATCGTGGAGGCAGAAGCAGGAAGTGAAGATATCAAGGGCCGTGTTCTGGTGGCCAACGTCATCATGAACCGTGTAAAAAGCGAAGATTTTCCGAATACGGTGACAGAGGTTGTCTGGGATAACAGTGACGGCGTTCCGCAGTTTTCACCGACCTATGATGGCAGGATCAATGAAGTTGCAGTTTCCGATGAAACAAGGGAAGCGGTCAAGCAGGCGCTGAAGGGTACTGATTATTCTGAAGGTGCACTGTTCTTTATCCAGAAATCTGCAGCAGAGGAACATAATGTGAAATGGTTTGAAAAGGACCTGAAGAGGCTCTTTAAATACGGGGTCCATGAATTTTATACATATAAATAGGAAGAACTGATGCAGTACAGAAGGAACCAACCGCCGGCAGAAACAGACCGGCGGTTTCTTTTTATCCGAAAGCTGTGAATATCTGTCTGATCACAGGGTGGGATTGGGCAAGACAGATTCTTTTTTAAAAGTGGTGGCATTTTCCATAATTCCATGCTATAATGTGATAACGTTGAAAAGAAAACGAATATCTTACAATAGAAAGGCGGAACACCAATGCAGGTATTGTACAAGAGCACCAGAGGAAAAGAGCAGGCAGTTACAGCGTCTATGGCCATACTTAAGGGCCTTTCTGAGGACGGCGGACTGTTCGTGCCTGAAAGCATTCCACAGCTGGATGTACCAATGGACAAGCTGGCACAGATGACCTACCAGGAGACAGCATATGAGGTAATGAGCCGTTTCCTTACAGATTTTACCGAGGATGAGCTTAAGAACTGTATCAACAAAGCATACGACAGCAAATTTGATACAGAAAAGATCGCGCCTCTTCATGAAGCGGATGGGGCATATTTCCTGGAACTGTTCCATGGCGCGACCATTGCATTTAAGGATATGGCACTTTCCATTCTTCCGCATCTGATGACAACTGCAGCGAAGAAGAATAATGTTAAGAATGAGATCGTGATCCTTACCGCAACATCAGGAGATACCGGTAAAGCTGCCATGGCAGGCTTTGCAGATGTGCCGGGAACGAAGATCATTGTATTTTATCCGAAGCATGGTGTCAGCCCGATCCAGGAGAAACAGATGGTAACTCAGAAGGGTGCCAACACTTATGTGGTAGGTATTACCGGTAACTTTGATGATGCCCAGACTGCAGTTAAGAAGATGTTCAATGATCATGAGCTGGCAGCAGAGCTGGATCAGGCAGGCTTCCAGTTTTCTTCTGCAAACTCTATCAACATCGGTCGTCTTGTTCCTCAGATCGTATATTATGTATATGCCTACGCATCACTGGTACGCGATGGCAGGATCAAAGACGGACAGGAGATCAATGTGGTAGTTCCTACCGGAAACTTCGGAAATATCCTTGCTGCATACTATGCGAAACAGATGGGACTTCCGATCCACAAGCTGATCTGTGCATCGAATGAGAACCGTGTTCTTTATGATTTCTTCCGCACAGGAACCTATGACAGAAAGAGAGATTTCATCCTTACGACATCTCCTTCCATGGATATCCTGATCTCCAGCAATCTGGAAAGACTGATCTATCGTCTTACCGGAGAAAATGCTGAAAAATGTGCAGAGCTTATGAAATCCTTAAGTGAGGGCGGCGAATATACCATTACTGACGAGATGAAAGCACAGCTTGTTGATTTTTATGGTAATTTCTGCAGTGAAGATGAGACTGCACAGGCCATCAGTGATATCTACAAAAACAGCAATTATGTGATTGATACGCATACTGCAGTTGCAGCCGGCGTATATAAGAAGTATGTAAGTGAGACAGCGGATCATCTTCCGACAGTGATCGCCTCTACTGCAAGTCCGTATAAATTCACAAGAAGTGTTATGGAAGCACTTGGTGAGGAGCATAAAGATCTGGATGATTTTGGCCTTGTAGACGCATTAAGTGCGCTTTCCGGAGTACCTGTTCCACGTGCAGTTGAAGAAATCCGTACTGCCCCGGTTCTTCATGACAGGGTGGTAGATGCAGTGGATATGCCGGCAGCAGTAAAGGATATCCTTAAGATCAAATAATAATTGATAATAAAATCAGTAAGAAAATGTATTTTCTGTTGAAAAAGCACAAATACTGGTTTATAATAAAAACAACGAAAACCGAATCCTGGAATGTTCGATCCCCCTTTTCTTTTTGAACCTACATTGACATTTTGGGAATCCAAAATCGCAGGTTGGATGTCAGACCTCACGTCGTGGTAGGCAGAAGACACTGTTGAGGATACCCACCTAGCATCTGCTAGGCGTCAAAAATAAGGGAACGGCATCCCGGGATTAATCGGTTAAAGACATAGAGCCGGTTAGTGGCTCTTTTTTCATATATGGGAGGAATTAAAACATGAGTGTTTCTGAAAGGAAATTTGGGGTACTTCCTACAGGAGAAGAAGTAAAAATCTATCATCTTGAGAATAAAAAAGGTGCCTATGCGGAAGTGCTTCAGTATGGTGCGATCCTGGTGAAGATATGTGTTCCGGATAAGAACGGAGATCTGAAGGATGTGGTCCTTGGATATGACGATATCCGAGGATATGAGATTAATGGATGCTTTTTCGGTGCGATCATTGGAAGAAGTGGAAACCGTATCGAGAATTCCAGATTTTTTATTGATAATAAAGAAGTGGTTCTTGCAGAGAATGAGAATCATAACAATCTTCACAGCGGTCCGGATGGCTTTGAGAAAAAGCTGTGGGAAGTAAAAGAAATTTCCCAGGAGAAGAATAGCGTGGATTTCTTCCGCATCAGTCCGGATGGAGAGAACGGATTTCCGGGAGAATTTTCCATTGTTGTGAAATATGAATTCACAGAGGAAAACGAACTGAAGATTTTTTACAGAGGACGCTCTGATGCAGCTACCGTTGCCAATATGACCAACCATTCTTATTTTAATCTGAACGGAGAAGGCAGCGGAGATGTGCTTGACCAGGAAGTATGTATTCATGCGAAGTATTTTACTCCGGTAAAAGACAGCCAGTCCATTCCTACCGGTGAATATGCACCGGTGGCGGGAACGCCGATGGATTTTAATGTTTCCAAACCGATCGGCAGAGACATTGAGGCGGATTTTGAACAGCTGAAGTTCACAGGTGGTTATGACCATAACTATGTAACCGATAATTATGCAAAGGGCAATGTCCGTTCGATCGCTACTGCATACTGTAAGGAATCCGGTATCGGTATGGAGGTTTCCTCCGACTGCCCATGTGTGCAGTTCTATGCAGGCAATTTTGTTAAGGATGAGAAGGGAAAGAACGGTCATGTTTATCATGAACGTTATGGATTCTGCCTGGAGACACAGGTGGAGCCAAATGCAGTCAATGTAGAGGATTTCCATTCTCCGATCCTGCTTCCCGGTGAAGAGTACAGCTCTGAAACGGTTTACCGTTTCTTTGTGAAATAACAGACAAACAGAAATAAAAGAGGTGCGAGAAGGCAATGCAGATACGTGTGGCAGAAGAGAAGGATGCAGCAACACTTTTGGAAATTTATTCCTACTACGTAGAAAAAACTGCGATCACATTTGAATATGAAACACCTTCCATAGAAGAGTTTACGCATCGGATCCATGATATAAAGGCGAAATATCCGTATATTGTGGCAGAAGAGAACGGAGAGATCCTGGGATATGCCTATGGTTCTGCGTTTCATCCGAGGGCTGCTTATGGCTGGTGTGCGGAAATGTCCATTTATGTGAGGCATGACCGGCGGGGCAGCGGTGCAGGAGGCAGACTCTATCGAGCCTTGGAGAGTCTTCTTGCAGAGATGGGAATTCTGAACCTGAACGCCTGCATTGCAGTTGCACCAAAAGAAGATGAATACCTGACCAGTGCCAGTGTGGATTTTCATAAGCATTTCGGCTATAAGCGTGTGGGAGAGTTCCACAGATGCGGCTATAAGTTTAACCGTTGGTATAATATGGTATGGATGGAAAAGATGATAGGCGAACATAAGAGCCTGCAGCCGGAAGTAAAGCTTTTCCCGGAAATCCAGGATAAGATCGGATTTGAACGTTTTTCCTGGTAAAAAAAGAAACCTGAGGGAGGTCAGCATGGACGAGGAAAAGAAAAATATAATCCAGCTCATGCTGGGATTTGTGCGCAGGGCAAACGGAGATCATGTCAGTGCATATGCGGCCCAGGCAGCGTATTTTCTGATCATGTCTTTTATCCCGTTTATACTGTTTCTTACAACGCTGATCCGTTATACACCCTTAAGCTATAATGTTGTCAGGGATGCCATCATCGGGTTTGTGCCCGGAAATCTGCAGACCTTTGTGCTGAGCATTGTGGTAGAAGTATACAAAAGAAGTACAGCCATCGTGCCGTTGTCTGCGCTGATGGCGCTCTGGGCGTCCGGAAAGGGAATGCAGGCGATCACCAATGGCTTAAATACCATTTATCATGTAAAGGAAACCCGAAACTGGCTGATGACCCGAATCTATTCGGTTTTTTATATGCTTTGTTTGTGCTGGCGATCATTGTCACTCTTCTGGTCCTGGTTCTTGGTAATCGAATCCAAGTAGCTGCACAGAGAACCATTCCGATTCTCGGGAGGCTGCTGGCCAAGGTTATAGGGGCCAGGACATTGCTTGTATTTGCCGTGCTGTTTGCAGTGTTTCTGGTCCTTTATAAAGTGCTTCCAAACCGAAAGGCAACCTTTAAAAGCCAGCTTCCGGGTGCATTTATGATCGCAGTGGCATGGATGATATTTTCCTATGGATTTTCCCTGTATTTTGAATTTTTTCCGAGTTTTGGAAATATGTACGGAAGTCTGACTGCGCTGATCATGGTAATGCTGTGGCTGTATGTGTGTATGAACCTGCTTCTTTATGGGGCGGAGATCAATGCCTACTTCGAAAATGAATTCCGAAAGGCCCAGAGATCTGTAAAAACACTTCTTTCCAAGAAAGAAAATGAAAAAAACAGTTCCAAAGAATCCTGACTTTGCGCTTGACAGAAGGCAGACCTTGTGGCATAGTATTAAAAGACAGAAAAGCTGTGAAGGTGTTTATAGAGGATCATTTTCTCACAGAGAAGGGAAGTCACCGGCTGTAAGCTTCCCCGGGTTCAGATGGTTCTTGAATTTCCCACCGGAGCTTCCTCTCTGAAGTAACAGTAGGAGATGACGTAAGCTGCGCGTTAAGCAGACAAGAGGTGCCCGTGATCTTTTCATGGGAAACTGGGTGGTACCGCGGATATTCCGTCCCTTTTATAAGGGACGGTTTTTTTATTGCCCATATCTGGATCTTCGGGGTGGGCGGCGGATCATTTGATCATTTTAATTAAAGGAGAAATAGACCATGGATATGAAAGAAAGACTTCAGGAACTGGCTGAAAATGCCAGAAAACGGATCGAGGAATCCGAGGGCCTGGATAAGCTGAATGATGTGCGTGTTGTATATCTTGGAAAAAAAGGTGAGCTTACTGCAATCTTAAAAGGTATGAAGGATGTTGCTCCGGAAGAACGTCCGAAGGTTGGACAGCTTGTCAATGAGACAAGAGCTAAGATCGAAGAACTTCTGGAAGCCTCCAAAAAGGATTTCGAGGAGAAGGTCCGTGAGGAAAAAATGAAGGCAGAAGTGATCGATGTAACACTTCCTGCAAAGAAAGCGAAGATCGGTCATCGCCATCCGAATACTATCGCACTGGAAGAAGTTGAGCGTATTTTCATCGGAATGGGCTATGAGGTTGTGGAAGGTCCGGAGGTTGAGTATGCGGACTACAACTTTACAAAGCTGAATATTCCGGAGGATCATCCGGCAAGAGATGAGCAGGATACATTCTTTATCAATGATTCCATTCTGCTCCGTTCCCAGACATCACCGGTGCAGGCACGTGAGATGGAAAAAGGCAAGCTTCCGATCCGTATGATCGCACCTGGCCGTGTATTCCGTTCTGACGAGGTAGATGCAACACATTCACCTTCCTTCCATCAGATCGAGGGCCTTGTTATTGATAAGAATGTTACGTTTGCAGATCTTAAGGGAACCCTTCAGGAGTTTGCAAAAGAGCTGTTCGGACCGGAGACAAAGACCAAATTCCGTCCGCATCATTTCCCGTTCACAGAGCCGAGCGCTGAAGTTGATGTTTCCTGCTTCAAATGCGGCGGAAAAGGCTGCCGTTTCTGTAAAGGTTCCGGCTGGATCGAAATCCTTGGCTGTGGTATGGTTCATCCGAATGTTCTCCGTATGTGCGGGATCGATCCGGATGAGTATACAGGATTTGCCTTTGGTGTAGGTCTGGAGCGTATCGCACTTCTGAAATATGAGATCGATGATATGCGTCTTCTCTATGAGAACGACAGCAGATTCCTGAAACAGTTCTAAAACAGTGAACACGGATCATGAGTATCCGTCTGACAGTAAATATAGAAAAAAGAAGGGACAACCAAAATGAATACTTCATTATCTTGGATTAAAACATATGTGCCGGATCTGGATGTAACGGCACAGGAATATACAGATGCCATGACCTTAACAGGCACAAAGGTAGAGGGCTTTACAGAGCTGGATGCAGATCTCGATAAGATCGTGATCGGCCAGATCGATAAGATCGAGAAACATCCGGATGCAGATAAGCTGATCATCTGCCAGGTAAATATCGGAACTGAGAGTGTGCAGATCGTAACAGGCGCTCCAAATGTAAAAGAAGGAGATAAGGTTCCGGTTGTTCTTGATGGCGGACGTGTTGCAGGCGGCCATGATGGAAAAATGACTCCCGGAGGGATCAAGATCAAAAAAGGCAAACTCCGTGGCGTTGAGTCCTTTGGTATGATGTGCTCTATCGAGGAACTTGGAAGCACCAGAGAAATGTATCCGGAAGCACCGGAATACGGAATCTATATTTTTCCTGAGGACGCAGTTGTGGGTGAGAGCGCTGTTAAGGCACTTGGCCTTGACGATGTGGTATTTGAGTATGAGATCACTTCCAACCGTGTAGACTGCTACGGTGTTCTTGGAATCGCAAGAGAGGCAGCAGCAACCTTCCAGAAGAAATTCTGCCCGCCGATTGTAGAGGTTAAGGAAAATGATGAGAAAGCTTCCGATTATGTAAAGGTTACTGTAGAGGATCCGGAGCTTTGCCCGCGTTACTGTGCAAGAGTTGTAAAAAATGTCAAGATTGGTCCGTCCCCGAAGTGGATGCAGAGATGTCTGGCTTCCAATGGAATCCGCCCGATCAACAACCTGGTTGATATCACAAACTATGTAATGGAAGAGTTTGGACAGCCAATGCATGCATATGATCTGGATACTATCGCAAATCAGGAGATCGTTGTACGCCGTGCAGGAAAAGATGAGAAATTCGTCACACTGGATGGCCAGGAGCGTATCATGGATGAGAACGTTCTGATGATCTGTGACGGTGAGAAGGCTGTCGGCATCGCGGGTATCATGGGTGGAGAGAATTCCATGATCACAGACGATGTAAAAACGGTTCTTTTTGAGGCGGCGTGCTTCGATGGAACCAGCATCCGTCTTTCTTCCAAGAGGATCGGACTTCGTACAGATGCATCCGGTAAATTTGAGAAGGGTCTTGATCCGAACAATGCACAGGCTGCAATTGACCGTGCATGCCAGCTGATGGAAGAGCTTGGTGCAGGTGAGGTTGTAGGCGGAATGGTTGATGTCTGCAGCGAGACAAGAGAGCCATCCAGAGTAAAATTTGAGCCTGAGAAGATCAACAAGCTTCTTGGAACCAGCCTTACAAAAGAAGAGATGATCGATTATCTTGGACGTGTAGAACTGGCTTATGATGAAAAAACAGACGAGATCGTTGCACCGACATTCCGTCAGGATATCCACTGTAATGCAGATGTTGCAGAGGAGGTTGCAAGATTCTATGGCTATGATAAGATCCCGATGACACTTCCTACAGGAGAGGCTACTACAGGTAAGCTGCCATTTAAGCTTCGTATCCAGGAGGTTGCAAGAGATATCGCAGAATACTGCGGATTCTCAGAGGGAATGTCCTATTCTTTCGAAAGCCCGAAGGTATTTGACAAGCTTTGTATTCCTGAGGACAGTGATCTTCGTAAAGTCATCACCATCAGCAATCCTCTTGGAGAGGACTACAGTATCATGCGTACAAGCACACTGAACGGTATGCTGGCATCCCTTTCCACAAACTATAACAGACGTAATAAAGATGTTCGTCTTTACGAGCTTGGAAATATCTATCTTCCGAAGTCCCTTCCGGTTACAGAGCTTCCGGATGAGCGTACCATGTTTACACTTGGAATGTACGGAAAAGGCGATTTCTTTGATATGAAGGGTGTATGCGAGGAGTTCTTCGAGAAGATCGGAATGAAGAAAAAGGTTACCTACGATCCAAACAGCGGAAAACCATTCCTTCATCCGGGAAGACAGGCTAACATGATCTATGAGGGTAAGGTAGTTGGATATTTAGGTGAAGTTCATCCGGCTGTTGCAGATAATTACTCTATCGGAGAAAAAGCATATATCGCAGTGATCGACATTCTGGATGTTCTGGAATTTGCTGGTTTCAACCACAAATATACAGGAATTGCCAAATATCCGGCTGTAACTCGTGACCTGAGCCTTGTAGTTCCCCATGCAGTTCTTGCAGGACAGATCGAGGAGATTTTTGATCAGAGAGGCGGAAATATTCTTGAGAGTTATCAGCTGTTCGATATCTACGAGGGCGCACAGATTGAGAAAGGTTTCAAATCCATGGCTTATTCTCTGGTATTCCGTGCCCATGACAAGACTCTTGGTGAAAACGAGATCTCCGCAGCAATGAAAAAGATCATGAATGGTCTTAACGGACTTGGAATCGAGCTGAGAAGCTGATGCTGATCTACATTGTAAGACATGGCCTGACTGAGTGGAATAAATTAAAAAAGCTTCAGGGTGCAGCGGATGTACCTCTTGCGAAGGAAGGGATCCTTCTTGCAGAAAAAACCGGAGAAGCTCTCCGTAATGTGAAGTTTGATATCTGTTTTACAAGTCCGCTCTCAAGGGCAAAACAGACAGCAGAATATGTTCTGGGGAAACGTGATGTTCCGATTATACCGGATAAACGGATCCAGGAGATCGATTTTGGTGTGTTGGAGGGTGATCAAGTAAGAGATGCAGATGGCAATTATATCGATCCGCAGATCGAGACTTTTTTCCGTGCTCCGGTAAATTTTAAACGACCGGAAAAGGGCGAGGATATTTTTGATGTGATCGCCAGGACAAAGGATTTCTGGGATGAAATAACATCAGATCCGACTCTTGCGGATAAAACAATTCTTGTTGCCTCTCATGGATGTGCAGTCCGTGCTCTTCTTCAGAATGTAGATCCTGATCCGGAGAATTTCTGGAGAGGCTCCGTGCCGCCAAACTGCTGTGTTAATCTTGTGGAAGTAAAGAATGGAAAGACAACGCTTCTGGAAGAAGATAGAGTTTATGCATAGAAAATAATGAGAAACGCAGAATAACTGTAATGGCTGTTCTGCGTTTCTTTTTTTGCTTGTTTTTATTGGTGGAATTTCACAGGTTATGATTGACTAATTGAGATAAAATGAGATAAAATATATAAAAGCGATGAATAATTCAGAAAAATAAAAGTTAAACTTTACTAATTATATAAAGATGCAGAATTGTGTTGGAATTATATGAAATCATTTAACCAAGTGCAGATTGCGAATATCCGCCTACGGATAGAGGATAATTACTGATAGTGATGTGATATATGGAATGGGGTGAGTATATGCAGTCATTAAATGAGACAAAAGCAGGGGAAAGCTACACGATCAAGTGGATGACCGGAATGCCGGAGACTATGGAACAGATCAGACAATATGATGTCAGTGAAGGAAAGACCGTACAGATCATAAGCAGGATACTTGGCGGAGTGATCGTAGGTGTTTGCGGACGCAGGATCCTGATCAGCGATGATGCAGCCTGCCGTATAAAAGTATAAATAAAAGTATAAAATAGAAAAAAGACGAAAGGACAATTCTTTTGGCGAAGGAATTGTCCTTTCTGGTTGTTTTAGGGAAGATGTTATGATAGTATGGGAACAAAAGAGTAACTTTTTTCAAAAATAAAGACAGGGGAGGCATATTATGGGAAAAAAGTTTATGAATACAGTGCTGTTTCTGGCAGTAACAGTGGCCGCGGCAACCCTGACTGCTTATGTTGGAAAAGGCTCCGGGAATGTGTTGCTTTATAATTTTACATTTCTGGGACTTATGCTGATCATATACGCAGTGGGGCTTTTTGCAGGTTTATATCGGATGGATAACCTGTCAAGAGCACTGAAGCATGGCGCTGGTGAGATCACAGAAGTGTTTCAGCTTCCGGGAAGAGCCAGAAAAGAAGAGATTGGGCAGCTGCGAGGGATTTTCGGTGACCGCTATCTCGACAAAAAGATGGATGATTTTGTTGACAGTATCAGCAGAACGGAAGAAGGGATCGCTGAAGTAGAGGATTTTGTGAATATTGAGGATGTAGATGTACATATCCACAAGAGACTCCTTGAGATGGCTCCGGACATTTTTACAAGCCTTGGTATCCTTGGAACATTTATCGGTCTTGTGTGGGGACTTAAGAACTTCCAGCCCACAGATTATGAAGTGATGACAAGCTCTGTATCCGCTCTTGTAGATGGTATCAAAGTTGCGTTTCTGACTTCCATTTATGGAGTTGCACTTTCTGTTGTGTACACATTTGGGATGAAAAGCGGATATTCTGCGATGTCCCAGGCGATGCAGGATTTTCTGGATCGTTTTCACGCACTGGTGCTTCCTACTGCGGAGAATGAGTCCTGGAATCTCCTTGTTTCCAGCCAGAAGACACAGACAGAAGCCATGAAACAGATGGCGGAACAGTTTTCTGTGCAGATGGCAGATAGCTTTGAGAAAGTGATCACACCTACTTTTCAGAAGATGAATGATTCTCTGGATGTTCTTACCGCATCTGTGACAAAAGGGCAGCAGGATGCGATCCGGGAGATCCTGGATACGTTTTTAAGCGAGATGCATGGTTCCTTTCAGATGCAGTTTGAAGATTTTAATGATGCTCTGGCAGAACTTAAGAAGGTGCAGAAGGAGAATACAGAATATACATCAGAATTGTACAAGACCATGAGCAGTCAGCTGAGTGAAACCTTTACGAAGCAGGAACGTGCCATGAAGGATGCCATTAAGGAAATCGATGAGATGCAGAGCAGTTATATGAAGACTGCAGATCGTATTATCCGGGATAATCAGATGATCCAGCAGCTACAGAAACAGGATTACGAAAAGTTTGCCCGGCATATGCATGAAAATGAAAAAGAATCCGCAGATCTCTGGAAAACCTGCAATGCATCTATGCGCCAGTATGTGGACAGTGCTGCAGAAGGGATGAAAGCAGTTGCGGATTCCAATAGGATCAGCGAGGAGCTTCTTCGTGAAGATAAGAAGATGATCGAAGATTTTGAAGCCAGAGTGAAAGAATTTACTGAGAGCCAGAAGATGGTCAATAGTGTTCTGGATGAGGTACGCAGGCTTCTTTCTGAGATCAAGACGGCAAAAAATAACCGTGATATCCATCTGATCGCCGGACAGCCCTGGGGTTATGGAAGCAATGCCGGTATCCAGGAACTTAAGGATAAGCTGACGGGTCTGGAGGATCTTCTGGAAGGACAGGGTGCAAGACAGGAAGCGCTGCTGGATGAGATCGAGCGCAGTATCCGTGAGGCAACGAAGGCAGCACAGAAAAGCCGTTTTGGTTTATTTAAATAAGAGAGGAATTGTCAATGCGCAAAAAAAGAAAGCCGGAGGAGCATGGGTTTAATGTCTGGCGTTCTTATTCGGATATGATGGCAGGAGTTTTGCTGCTTTTTGTTCTGATCATGTGTGTGACACTTTTTCAGGCACAGAAGAGCTATCAGGACAGTCTGAAGGAACGGGATGAAAAAATCACTCTTCAGGAAAAATATACAGAAGAGCTTCTGGAAAAACAGAATGCGCTGGATGAGCAGGCGGGGACATTAAAGAGCCAGGATGAGCAGATCAAGTCCAAGGACAAGCAGATCAAATCTCAGGATGAAGAATTGTCTTCTCTGGCGGAGAAGCTTGCCAAACAGCAGGAAACGCTTGAGGCGCAGCAGAAAAAGCTGGCCTCTCAGAAAAAGAAGCTTTCCAGCCAACAGGATACATTGAAAGAGCAGCAGTCTGCGCTGGATGAAAAAACAGAGCTTCTGGAAGAGCAACAGGAGAAGATTGACAAGATCATCGGCGTGAAAGCTGAGGTTGTGGAAGCTTTGCAGAAGGAATTTGAAAAAAAGAACCTCAATGTGGATATTGATCCACAGACAGGTGCGCTGACGCTGAATGCCAATGTTATGTTTGATTATGATCAGGCAGAGCTTACCGATTCCGGTAAGATGACATTGTCTATGGTGCTGCCGACATATTGTAAGGTATTGCTGGATGATTCCTATAAGAAATATCTTGGCGAGATCATTATTGATGGTTATACGGATACAGACGGAGATTACAGTTATAACCTGGAGCTGTCACAGAAGAGGTCTCTGGCGGTAGCGCAGTATCTTTTGGATATTAAGAGTGATTTTCTGAAGGATTCACAGGTTCAGGAACTGAAGGATTGTCTGACAGTGAATGGGCATTCCATGTCAGATCCGGTTCTGGATGCAGATGGAAATGTAGATAAGGATGCGTCCAGACGTGTAGAGGTAAAATTCCGTTTGAAGGATGAAGAGATGATCCAGGAACTGAATAAGATCATGCAGGGAGATTCTGCAGAGTCCGACAGTACTGCTCAGAAAAAAGAAAAGAATCAGAAAGAAAATCAGGATAATAAGCAGTAATAAAATATGGCTGTTTTATATTTTATTAGGGAGGATTGGGTATGAAAAGAAAACTGGCATTGATGCTGACAATGACGCTTCTGGCTGGCAGCCTGGATTCGGGAATGCTGGTCAGTGCAGCTGATTTTTCAGCAGAAGAGAGTGTGGAACAGGCAGTGGAAGAGGAACTGCAGCCAACTGAGGAAAACGGTGCTGAGGAATTGACGGATGCAGAGGAGGAGTTGCCATCCGATGAGACAAATGTTTCTGAGGCAGAACTGGTTGATGATCCCGGAGAAGACGGATCAGAAATGACAGAGTCCGGTGTGAATGAAGCGGATATTTCTACGGAACTGGAAACAGAACCGGAAACAGATCCGGAATTGGAAGAGGAACCGGAGCTGGAAGAGGAGCCGGAAAGTCTGGCAGAAGATCCTGGATCTGCGGAAGTGGAAGAAGCTCAGCTTGAGGATGGCAGTGAAGATGCATTATCTGGAGGTGCGGATAATGCAGGATTTGAATGGAACGGACTGCGCTGTGCTTCCAATGAAAAAGGTGAGGTTACGATCAAAGCGGTCATTAACGATGACCATTATGATAAGAATAACAATAAGATAAAAAGTGACAGATGCGCTTATGTGAATGGAAACATTCCATCTTCGATCAATGGCAAGCCGGTTGTACGGATCGATACCGGGGCATTTTCAGACTGTATTAATATGACAAGTCTGAATATTCCGGATTCTGTAAAAGAGATCGGACGAGGAGCTTTTTCCGGTTGTACATCCCTTTCTTCCATCCGCATTCCTGATAATGGGGTGGTGGTAGAAGCAGGTGCATTCGAGCGATGTACAAGTCTTACCCGTATCCATATCCCTGCATCGATGGTCACACATGGTTATGTGGGTGAGAGTCCGGCGTATCCGGGAATTTTTGCGGGAGATGCAGGTCTGACGACGGTCACTTTTGGGAAAGGGATCACAAAGATCGCCAAGGGATTATTTTTGCAGTGTCCTGGTGTGAGAAAGATCGTTGTTCCGGATACTGTAAAAAATATCGAGGCATATGCGTTTCGGAGTTGTTCTGCACTTACGGAAGTGATTCTTCCGGAAGGCCTGGAAAATATTTATAATGGAGCGTTTTCCTACAGTGAGAGGTTGACTTCCGTGAAGCTTCCATCTACGCTGAAATTTCTGGATGTAGGAGCTTTCGGAGATTGTACAGGTCTTACGACGATCAACATCCCACCAAAAATGAAGACCCATGATACCACAGCGGCGAACCGGCAGTGGCCAGGTCCCTTTTATGGCTGTAAAAATCTGAAAAATGTGACTTTGGACAACGGAATGGAGGAAGTTCCAAGAGGGATTTTTTATGCACCCTCCGGTGATATAGGGCTGGAGGAAATTGTGATTCCGGATAGTGTGAAATGGATCGGGTACAGTGCGTTTTTTGGCTGTAAAAATCTCAAAAAGGTGACTCTTTCCAAAAAGCTGGAGGGTATTGATTCAGAAGCTTTTCAGAACTGCAAAAATATGAAATTATCAGAACGCGACCTTCCGAAAACGCTGAAAACGATCCGTGATAATGTTTTTGCTAACTGTACAAGCCTGGAAAATGTTGTACTTCCAGATTCCCTGGAGTATCTTGGGATAAGTGTGTTCTATAACTGCCAGAGTCTGACAGAAGTAAATATTCCGGCTGGTGTGGAGACAAATGGAGCTACAGGAAATTACTATGATATGGGCGGCCCTTTTGCAGATTGCGTGAATCTGAAAAAGGTAACCTTTGGAAAAGGAATCAAGAAAATTGCACAGGGACTGTTTTACCGATGTACGGGAATCGAATCCATAGAGATTCCTTCAACGGTTACAGATGTTGATTATATTGCATTCGGAAGATGTATAAATCTGCAGAAAGTTGTGATCAACAGCGGACTTAAAGTTTTGTGGAAACAGGCGTTTTACAAGTGTGAGAAGCTGGAAAACCTTGCATTACCTTCCTCTGTGGAGAAAATCAATGAGTATGTTTTTGAGGATTGTAAATCACTGAAATGGGTTATGATTCCGCCAAGTGTAAAAACAATGGCGTGGTATAATGATATTACATATTTGAATGAAGATACGATTTTTGTTAATGTTTCATCCGACTTTGCAATAAAAGGTTCTACAGGTTCTTTTGCGGAAGCTTACGCAAAAAAATTCTCCATACCGTTCGTTTCAGTGGGAGTCACAGAGAAAACAACCTTTAAGATCACATTTGATAAAAATGCGAAGGATGCGAAGCTTGCGTCAAAAGATAAAACAAAAACTGTAAAAAATGGAAGTGTCTATGGTAAACTTCCGACTCCGACCAGGAAGAATTACTATTTTCTTGGCTGGTATACGACTCCTAAGGATGGGGGTAAGAAGGTTACCGCAAAAACAAAATTTAATCTGAAACGGAATCAGAAGCTGTATGCCCACTGGGCAAAAACAGATCTGAGGAAGGCAAAGATCACAGTGAAAAACTGTACTTGGAATGGAAAGCCACAGAAACCAAAGGTTACCGTGAAGTTTTACGGACAGACCTTAAAAGAAAAAACACACTATACGGTTTCTTATCCTTCCGGGAAAAATATTGAGCCGGGTAAAGTTACTGTCACGATTAAAGGTAAAGGGGTTTTTGCGAAATCTAAGAGCAAAAACGGAAGCTTTACCATTGCGAAGGCAAAGCAGACGATCAAGGCAGTGAATGAGATCTATGCAGCAACAGAGAATGGAAAAACAAAGAATTTAAGTGTTTCAGCGAAAGAGAATGCCAGGATCAGCCTGTCCAGTAATTTTTCCGGTATTGCTGTGGTGAAGGGGAAAAAGCAGGTTACACTGAAAAAACCGGGAGCTGCCACGATCACGGTCCATGCGGCTGAGACAAAGCATTATAAAGCTGCATCCGGAAAAATGAAGGTTATTTTCCAGGGGCGGCAGAATATCAGACTGGTTTCCAAAGCCTTGAAGAGTAGTGGCCTGAACCGCTATACGATATCCAGTGATAATTTTAATCAGCCGATCAGGATTTCTGTCCTTGGAGGAGCAAAATATTCCTGCGCAGTATCAAATTCCGGAAAAACAGCGGCATGGTATGAAAGCGGCAAAGGTCTGATGGTGAGAGGCCAGGGCAAAGTTGTTGTGACGGTTACTACGAAGACAAGTGCAGATCAGGTATACCTGGCTTCCAAGAGAGTATTTACGATCAATCTGACGGGAAAAGTCCAGAATAGTGATTGGGTATTTAAACAGGATAGTGATGGAAAAGTGATCCTGATGAAATATACCGGAAAGGCTGTGAATGTTACAGTTCCTACGACGATCACGATCGGAATGAAAATGGTTCGGGTAAAAGGACTTGGGGACAGTGTTTTTGAAGGACAGAAGATACAGAAGGTTGTAATCGCAGAAGAGGGTGTTCTTACTATTGGTAAAAAGGCGTTTAAGAATTGTACTGCACTGAAATCGGTTTCTCTTAACCGTAAGACCGTATCTATTGGTGCGGAGGCTTTTTCCGGCTGTAAATCGTTGACTTCTATTGATCTGCCGGATGGTCTGAAAGAGATTTCCGCAAGTCTGATGAAGGGGTGTAGCTCGCTTTCAGGTTCTGTCTATATTTCGAAAAATGCCAAGAAGATCGGTAGCAGTGCATTTGATGGCTGTGCTAAGATCCGTACGGTAATGGTGTATTCCAATGTGACCAGTGTTGAGGCAAATGCATTCAGAGGCTGCAATAATATTAATAAGGTTTATTATGCGGGGCCGAAATATAAATGGACTCAGATTAAAATCGCAGGTGGCAACGAGAAGCTGACAGCGAATGTGGTCTTTAATGCAGGTGGTGGTGTTGATTCCAGCGTGGATACGAAGCTTTCAACGGATGATCTTTTCAGAAAGTATCCGGAGTTTCTGAACAATGCCGGTTTTGATAAGGTTACAGGTGATCTTCAGGGTGAGATGTTTGATGCGTTAAGTGCGGATACCAGTGCTACTTCGGGCTTTGGCACTTCAACATATTGGGCTACGGTTAAATCCAATATGCTGAACGGATTTGCGGATTCGATGTGTAATCTGTTTAATAAGGCGTATGGGACGGATTTTTCAGATGATAAACTGAAACAGAGTCTGGCTATGGAGCTTATTGTGGAAACTGCGGAGAGTTCTATGCTGACATATGGTAACGATACTCTGGCAGAGGCTTATGATATCATTCATAATACAAAAGATCTTTCGGATCACTTCTTTGAAAATGGTGACACGAAATATCAGCTGGCTATGAAGCTGGAGGGTGTGACGCAGTATAGCAGAACTGAGCTTAATGATATGCTTGATTGGTTTTACAAGAAAAACGATAAAGGGGTTTCCAGGTGGGATACCATTGATAAAACTTTTAACAGTGCAGATGCTATTATGAGTGCAGGGGATTATCTGATGAATTTTCTGACGTTGGTTACGGTTGGACGGGATTGTCTTGACAGACTGAGTTATCGGCTGCAGGCGGATTCTTCTTTGAAGAGGGGAATCGATCTTTTGAAACAGTATTATGACCAGCCGCTTAAGACATTGATGGTGGATTATGCGTCAGACAGGTGTATGAAGAATGTGAAGAAGATGTTGACGAAGTCATTGACGAAGATTCTGGATACAGTATGGACTCATAAGGGATATACTGGTAGCTGTTATGTTGAGATTGCGGAGATGATCTTTAAAGTTACGGGTACAATGATCCCGGGGCCGACGATCGAGGGCTATAAGCAGGCGTGGGTTTCGGTGTCAAATATGATGACTTTGAGGAATTCTGCTATGCAGCTTCGGAATGAGATCATTCAGGCGAAGAATAATGGTGGAGCTTCGAATCAACAGATTGGGGATTATCAGCTGCTGATGAGGACTTATCTGACTTGCCTGAAGAAGTCCGGGGGATATGTGGCGTCAGTTGTGAGGAATCCGTATGTTATGCAGGGGCATTTGGCTCGTTATGATAGTGCGTTGAATTATGAAGCTTATATTTCGGGATGTAAGTCTAATGCAGTGTATGGGAAGTGATTGAGGTTTAACTGGATCAATTAAGTCCTTTGCGGGGCTGCGAAAAGCGATAAGCTGTGGAGCAGTTATTCGGTTATGAGCAAGTAGCGAAGTGGATTGTGAATATCCGCTTGACATTTGTTCTTTTTGCTCTGGTGTCTGGCAGTGTTGTATTTGCTGGGCACCGGGGCTTTTTTGTTGGAGGTATAGAGGGACGCCAGAGGAAGGAGGCATCGGTCCGGGCAGGGACTCCGTCGGGGGATACTACTAGGGCTCCGTGAGACGGCTAAAAGCATTGCGGCAGGGCCAGAACTCGCC
>NZ_RCXU01000017.1:0-90520 GCF_004167315.1 Blautia sp. aa_0143 | reverse complement strand
ACGTACTATTGTTTATATTGAAGCGAATGTTACTATGAGGAGCCGTATGCGGGAAAGCCGCACGTACGGATCTGTGATGGGCTAAGATTGAGAGGTCTTAGTCTACTCGACTGAAAAATTGAGAAAATCGGAGTTTGAGGAGCATCACCGTTATGATTAGAGAATTACGGAAAGTGGATATAAATAAAGTTGCAGAAATATGGTTAGATACAAATATAAAGACACATTATTTTATCTCTGCTCAATATTGGAAAAGTAATTTTGAGTTAGTAAAAGAACTTCTATTACAGGCAACTGTCTATGTTTACGAGGATAAACAGGAAATACAGGGTTTTATAGGGTTAAGTAACGAATACATTGAAGGTATTTTTGTTTCTGCCGAAATGCAATCTCAAGGTATAGGTAAAATTTTGCTAAACTATGTAAAGGGAAAAAGAAACAAATTAATCTTAAATGTATATCAAAAAAATACACGGGCAATATCCTTTTATCAAAGAGAAGGATTTGAGATTCAGTATAGCGGTTTGGATGAAGCTACTGGAGAAAAAGACTATGTAATGGCATGGCAGCAGAAATAGAAATTCAAGTTTTAGTGTTTGGAAAATTATGACTTAGTGTGCAAGTTGGGAGAAAATATGGTAACGGAAAAAGAGAAAAAAGCATGTCGATTTATTGCCGAATGGCTATAAGATTGTGAGACAGTCTCTGGTAGATGATCTGGAGGGCGAAAAAAAGGTATGTTGGGAGACAGAAATTTTGCAGGATGATGATAGTGGATTTACTTATGAAATCAGCAGGTGTCTGTATTTCGATACCTGTAAGGAACATGGCTATGCAGAGTTCTGCAAAGTATTTTGCAACCATGACTGGTATGCTTATGGAGTATTAAAGCATCATTCGAGATTTATCAGAAAATCGACGATTGCCGAAGATGGAACTGTATGTCATGATACAATCGAGAAAGTAACAGAGAAACATTTTTTATAAAACCGAAAAATTGATTATGGGAGGAAATTGAAAATGGCGAAAGAAGAGAGATTTGAAAAAATATATTCTCAGGGAGCATTAACTACTACTGAGATATGGGTGGATAAGGAAACTGGTGTGAATTATTTATATCATGCATGTGGGTATTCAGGTGGACTGACTCCATTGTTGGACAGAGATGGGAAACCAGTTATTTCTCAGGCTATAAATAGATGACCTTAGAAACAGCAACTGTTATGGTAAGTAACAGCATCGTCACAATATGTATATGGTCGATTGGTGTGTGCGGTAATATACTATATTCAGAAAAACAATTCAGGAGATTTTTATGAGAAGATCAGGTTGGACAAAATGGTTGATCGTGATTCCGGCAATGCTAGGCATTGTGTTGGTGACCTATGTGCGGTATACAACGGATATCTGGGGATTTGGTGCATTTATCTGCCAGCTGATTGCAATTTTGGAATTGGCTTATGGTCTGCGAATTGCGATGCTGGCACAGAATAGAAAGAAGTCCTATCGGTTAACACCGGAAGAACGACATGAGTATGCACGGTATTTATATGAGAAGCAATATCACCGTTACCCTGCTGTAGCGAATCAGATGCTTTTGGTTATGGCACGGATGAGTGTACTCCTTAACAATTATGAACGGGCTGCACAGGAGCTGGCAGATATTCGTATAGATAAATTCAATCCAGCACAGTTGAAGTTGTATTATTACCTGAAAGTGGTTACAGCAATGGCAGCAGGAGATGCGACAGGGATTCAAGAGAGCCAGATGTGTTACGCAGGGATTCCGGATACTAAATGCACATATCCGTCAAAAGCAGAGCTTGCTATGTGGATAGAGCAGAGAGCGGCAGCGCAGATGGCAGAGGCACTGAAGAAGGCAGTGCCGGATAAAAAAGAGCATCCGATACGGATCAGTATCATTACTTTGGTTCTTGCGTATAGTACCTTCTTCTATGGATTGTGGTATGGTATAAAACGTGATATGGGATATGAAGTGAGATATCGTTTCGCAGAAATATCGATTACTGTTATTACAATCAGTCTGGCGGTTCTTTTGATCTGGGGGATCGTGAGTTTATACAGACACAATTGCCAGGCATTATCCATACAATTCGGTAAAAACAAAGTGGCATTGATAATTGTCTATGGAGCTGCTGCGATATTTGCACTTTTGATTATTGGAATGAGTGGTCTGAGTGTAGTGTTCGGAATGGATGGAACAGAAACGGTGACTGGTTGTGACAGCAAATATACGTATATAACTGTGCAGGAAGATTATGGTGGTGAACGGAGATACAGAACCAATAATCCATTTGTTATGCAGAGTATGGATGGTCTGTGGTGGTCTTCGGATACAATAGATGAAGAAGATAATCAAGAAGAGGATACTACAGAATTACCGGATTTGGATACAGAGAATTCAACAGATTCAGAGGATATTCAGAGTGGAAATACCATAGAAGATTACGAGACAGAAGGGCAGCATGATGGTCTGACAATTCAAAATGCAATGCTGGCAGTTTATAATTACCTTCAGGAGCAGAATACACTTCAAAATATGGCGTTCAGTTACACGGCGAATGCAAAGGGAGAAGTCTATGCTGTCGTCAGCGAAACGCAGGAAACAAAGAACGGTAATACGGTAAATGTGAGATACTGTCTGTACGATAATGGTTCCAAGACAGATGCAGATGGTAATTCCTGCGAAGAACTGGTGTTAGAAAAAGTATATCCGGATGGCAATTACGAGACCGAATTGGTAGATTTTTATCTGGTAAATGCAGATACGATGCAGGTGACAGACGAACAGAAGAATACGTGGTAAAATAAATTCTGGGGAAGTAGGTGCATTGTATGACAATGAGAGAAAAAATAAAACTATTATCGTAAATGTTTCAAGCGGACTGGGTTCTTTTGGAAGTATGCAAAAGGACTCCAAGACATAAGAGGTGAACTGCGCTGATCCAGGTGCCACGGCAACAGATTTGAATGTCGACGGAGGAAAGCAAACAGTACAGGCGCAATCGTAAAACTTGCAATGATTGATAAAACCGGACTAACAGTAACTTTTATTAGTCGATTTGGAAATATGCCTTGGTAATCAACAATTCCGGTTTTACTGACTAAGAAAATGAGGAGGATTCATAATGAGTGAGAAAACAGAGATTACTTTTATGCAAACAAGACTAATCCGGCTTGCTTCAGAAGAGTGGCATTTACCTGTTGAACAGATTATCCACTTGTTTAAAGAAGCCGATGTTCTTGGATATATAGAAAAATGCTATGGGATTTTTCATTGTGAAGGCGATGAAGCTGTGCTTGAAGATATTACTGAATTTTTGCAAAGAAAGGGGATAGAGATTAGTGCTTGAGTTAAAAGATGGATTTGTTCTCTATCATGGAAGTTATTGTGAAGTAAAAGAGCCAGATCTTGCCAAATGTGCAAAGAGAAAAGATTTTGGACAGGGATTTTATTTAACCACATCAAAGGAACAGGCAGAAAGTTTTCTGAGAACCTCAATAGCCAAAGCCATCGCAACCGGAACAATTGAAGAGGGGCAGAAGTTTGGATATATTTCAACTTTTGAATTCAAACTTTCAGAAAATCTTGAAACGCATATTTTTGAAAATGCAGATGTGGACTGGTTACATTGTATCGCCGCTCACCGAAAGAAAAAAATGTTTATTGAGGTTGAACGTGAAATGGCAAAATATGATATCATTGCAGGAAAGATTGCGGATGATGCAACAAACGCTACTCTTACCGCTTATCTTGCGGGTGCTTTTGGGACTGCAGGTGATAAAGTAGCAGACGATTTCTGTATCAGACAGTTGCTGCCGAATAAATTGAAAGATCAATACTGCTTTAAAACTGAGGCAGCTATTGAGTGTCTGAAATTTGTGAAAGGTGAGAAGATATGGCTGAAGTAACAATTCCAAAGGAAAAAATGAATTATACAATCGACCTTCTGATCACTATGGTGACAGATGAAATCGCAGAAGAGACAGGCAAGGACAGAAACGAGGTATTGACAGATTTTTTGTGTTCAAAGACAGGAAAAGCACTGTATGATGAGAAGACAAAGCTGTGGTGCACTGGTCCGGCATATATAGCTGAACTGTATATGGAAGAATTAAAGAAATCCTGATATGGGATGTGAGTTTAAATTTATACGACAATGGTGACAAAGACTTTCATTCCAAGGAGCAACAATTAAATATTTCAAAAACGCTGAGGTCAGCATTTCCTAATCACAGGACAACGACCTCAGTTTTTTATACCCAGGAATCGGCATTCATGAATAAGCCGGTTCTTTTTGTTTACAGAAAAAAGAAGGAGTACAAGAAAATGAGCAGAGCAAAAAATCCAAAGTATGAATCCATGTCATTGGAGGAACTGAAGGCCAACATGGAAAAGAGCAGACAGGAACTGGAGGCAGCAATTCACCACAAAAACATTCTGGAGCAGCGGAAGAAGCTGGTAGAACGCAGGGAACGTTCCCACCGGCTGATTGTCAAAGGGGCAGAGTTTGAGAAAGTATTTCCGCTGTCCAGAGATCTGGAACAGGAAGACGTCCAGGACATGATGAATCAACTGCAGAACAGCAGTTACAACAAGAGTATTGTGCGGCAGGCTCATATAGCCGCCTTACACAAAGATCAACAGCAGATTGCAGAAGCAGTAAAAAAGACAGAGAAGGGAGATGACAGTTAATGGCACTGTATCATTTTTCAGTAAGGAATGTATCCAGAGGGAAAGGGCAGATGGTGGTCGCTTCCGCAGCCTATATTTCCGGGCAGAGGATTTTTGACAGTTATTACAACAAGATACACGATTATACGAGCAAGTCAGGTGTGATATTTACAGAAATCCTGACACCGGAGTATGTGCCAGAGCGTCTGACTGACAGGGAAACACTCTGGAACGAGGTGGAGCATGTGGAACGGAACAACAAGGCACAGCTTGCCTATTCGTTTGACATTGCACTGCAGAATGAATTGACACTTGAGGAAAATATCAGACTGGCAAAAGAGTTCTGCCAGGAGCAGTTTGTGGCACGTGGCATGATCGTGGATCTGGCAGTCCATGAGGGAAAAGCGGAAAATGAAGAAGAACCGGATAATCCCCATTTCCATGTGCTTGTCCCAATCCGTCCTTTTACAGAGGAAGGAATCTGGGGCAATAAGCAGAGAAGGGAATATATTCTTGATGAGGATGGAAACCGGGTGAAGGATGCCAAAGGAAAAGATATGTTCAATGCTGTTTCTACTACCGGATGGAATGATCCGGAGCTTTTAAAAGAATGGCGGCGGGCATGGACAGAGAAAGTAAATGGGAAATTCAGGGAGTGCCACATGGCATCCAGAATCGACCACCGTTCCTACAAAGAACAGGGGATTGACCTGATCCCGACCATCCATGAGGGATATGAAGTCCGGGCAATGGAGAAAAAGGGAATCAAAACGGTGATCGGAGAATTGAACCGGGCAATCCGGCAGTTTAACCAGATGTTTATTTCTCTGAAAGAATCCATTCAGTGGATGAAGACAGCTTATGAGGAAATGAAAGCAGAGCTGGATCGCAGGCAGAACCCGACACTGCTGGAAAGCCTGCAGGATTATTATGATAAAAAGACACAGGGCAGACCACCACTTCCCAATTTTTATGCGGAGATGAAACAGAGAGGTAAGAATCTCTCCAATTTACAGGAGTTTGCAAAATCCATCAGTTATCTTCAGACACATCAGATAGAAACGATGGATGACTTGCAGGAACGGATTGAGGAACTGAACGGTGTTGTTTCTGTCAGTAAAAAAGAAATTTCTGAAAAGCGGAAACAGTTAAAGGAACTTGAGAATCTGGAAAAGATGGCAGAGGTAATAAAAACAAATCAGCCATTGATTGATGAGTATAACCATTTCTATTTTCAGAAAAGACGGGAGAGATATTATCAGCAGCATAAAAAAGAAATCAATTATTACCGCAAATGTGAACGGGAACTGAAACAACATCTGGATAAAAATGGAAAAGTGCCAACTGCCAGATGGAAACGGGAGAAAGAAGAACTTCAGGCGGGGATCGAAGAGCTGAAAGCAGATAATCAGCCGTACCAGGAGGAACTAACTTTTGTGAAAAAGGTACAGAGCTGTGCGGATATTGCCAGACGTGACCGGGAAATGGCAGAAGCAGATACTTCCGGGCGTTCAGAAGAAAAAAGGGAGAAGCAGGTGAAGTTCCCGACATTTTACACAGTTCAGGCGAAAGAGATTCTTGAAGAAAACGGGAAAGCAGAGCAACAGCCGTTGAACCAGTCGGAGCAGAATCCAGAAAAGAAGACCTCTCTTCTGAGAAAACTGGATGAAAAAAAGAAAGAGTGTGCAGAGCGTGATGCAAAACAACAGGCAGTGAAGAAAAAGCGAAACTATGACATGAGTTTATAACAGTCTGTCAGCAGGACAGACGGGAAAGGATGAGCAAAATGCAGTATACAGAAGAACAAATTATAAGAGCAAATCAGACAGATCTTGTTTCTTTTCTGAGCGCACAGGGAGAACAACTAGGGAAAAGCGGAAAGGAATACCGTTGGAAAAAGCATGACAGTGTAACGGTATCCGGAAACCGGTGGTACAGGCACAGTCAGGGGAGGGGTGGCTATCCGGTGGATTTTGTGATGGAATTTTACAATGCCACATTTCCGGAAGCTGTCAAGATGCTAACCGGGGAGGAAGGCGAAGGCAGGAACAGTACCTGCCCCGCCCCGTCCCCTGACTTCCGATTACCAGAGAAAGAGGAAAATAATGATAGAATCATCAGATATCTGACAGAAAACAGAGGGATTGAAAAGAATATGGTGGAGGAATGGATCGGCAGTGGGGATATTTATGAAGAAAAGAAGCACCATAATGTGGTGTTTGTTGGCAGAGATGCAGACGGTATTCCAAGATATGCCCATTGCAGGGGAACTGGTGAAACAAAATACCGGGGAGATGTGGCTGAATCTGATAAATCTTACGGATTCTGTCACAGAGGGACGGATAATCAGTTGTTTGTGTTTGAAGCAGCCATTGATCTGCTTTCTTTTATCCAATTATTTCCCAAAGACTGGAAAAAGCGGAGCTACCTGAGTCTGGGTGGCATTTCCAGTGCGGCACTGATGGCTTTTCTTTCTGAACGCCCTCAGATTACTTCGGTTTTCCTGTGCCTGGATAATGACCATGCAGGGAATGAAGCCAGTGAGAAATTGGCAATAGAAATCCCGGACGGATACAGTGTCATCCGTCTGAAACCGTCCCGAAAGGACTGGAATGAAATCCTCTGTGATAAAAATGCAGACAGGAAGAAATCAATCATTGAAACAGTTACAATGAAAGTACCGGAGAAGGAAGAACTGGTGCCGATGTTGTGTTATGAAGACATTGAACAGACCAGTGTAGAATGGCTGTGGTTTCCCTATCTGCCATTTGGAAAACTGACGATTATTCAGGGCAATCCAGGAGAGGGAAAAACTTATTTTGCCATGATGCTGACCGCAGCCTGCACGAACCGTAAGACTTTCCCGAACATGGAAGAGATTGAACCTTTTAATGTGATCTATCAGACTGCAGAAGACGGTATGGGAGATACGATTAAGCCGAGGCTGGTGGAAGCAGGAGCAGACCTGAGTCGGGTGATGGTCATTGATGATACAGAGGAAGCATTGACGTTATCCGATGACCGTATTGAAAAAGCAATCCGTCAGAATCAGGTCAGACTTTTAATCATTGATCCGGTACAGGCTTTTATCGGTGCCGATGTGGATATGAACCGGGCAAATGAAGTCCGTCCGGTATTCCGGAAACTGGGAATGATCGCTGAAAAGACCGGTTGTGCGATTGTGCTGATCGGACATCTGAATAAATCTTCAGGGACACAGAGTACTTACCGGGGACTTGGTTCTATTGATATCATGGCGGCGGTGAGAAGCCTGCTTTTTATCGGGAAAGTAAAGAAAGACCCGACAACAAGAGTACTGATCCATGAGAAAAGTTCTCTTGCACCTCCAGGTGAGACGATGGCATTTAAACTTGGAGATGAAGAAGGATTCCGCTGGGTGGGAGCTTATGAGATTTCCGCAGATGATCTTCTGGACGGAAAGGAAGGAAAGCCGACAGAAACAAAACTGCAACGGGGAACGAAACTGATCTATGAACTGCTTGCAGACGGAAATGCAGTCACAATCCGGGAACTGGATGAAAAGGCAAAAGCACAGGGAATCTCCCAGAGAACCATGCGAGAAGCCAGAAGCCGGATGAAAGAAGAACTGGATTATCGGATGAATGAAAAGCAGGAAAATACCATTCGATTAAAAAAACAAGGGAGAATGGGTGACGGCAGAATTTTGGAGTGAACGGCAGGCTTTATAGATACCCTATCTGCCGTCTGCCGTCTGCCGGTGCAAGGCAATCAAACGGAAATAGCAGGTATCCATACAGAATAAGGATTGCTGTGAATCTGGAACAAAAATGAATTGTAATATGGCGGATATAATGGTATGATTATCCGGTAACAGCAATGTTACGGGGAAGCACCTGTGACAGGGTGTGGCTGCCTCCTGATATTTACAGACCGGAGCCTTTCGGGGTTCTGAGATGAAAGAAAGGAGGTGCGTGATATGACAGCTTATGAGATTATCTCAATATTCTTAGGCGTACTCAGTTTACTGATCGCTTTTGGTAGCCTGTTAATTGCGATTATTGCCTTTCTTGATCGGAAGAACAAGAGGAAATAAAAATGCCTATCCTGTCTGCCAACAGGATAGGCGGTGGTCGTAAGACCATTTAGTCAACTCAGGCGGCATCCACTTTGGAGTGGGTGCTTTTCCTATAACAAATGTACCACACATTCCTCTTGTTTTCAATGGGAAAATTAAAATATGCAGTTCATCTGACAGGGATTTATCCCTGTCTTTATTATATCCCCAATTTCTGAAATGTTAATACAAAAATTTTAATATATGTAACCAACAGTCTGGGCAGTTAATCTGTAAAAATGGATTAGCTGCTCTTTTTTTGCAAAAAATGGAGGTTTTACAATGGCAGTGAAGAAGAAAATTATCAACATCAGAGTATATTTTGACGGTGATCAGGACGCAAAAGAAGTGTTTGCAGAGGTGATCGCACAGAAAATACGTGACACGAAAACAAAAGATAAACTTGCAATAATGAAAGATAAGCAGTATAATGATTATGAGTTCAGTAATCTGAAATCTGCGTAGGATGTGCAAAGTAACGGAGGTATCAGATGAACAACAGATATATGAGTAACAATATAGAAAGAAATGCAACCTGGAGAGTTGGTGTATACTGCCGACTTTCCAAAGATGACGAATTGACCGGAGAGAGTGCCAGCATCTCCAACCAGAGAGACATACTGGTGAATTACTGTCAGTCACAGGGCTGGCAGGTGGTGGATGTGTTTCAGGACGATGGTTATACAGGATTGAACACAGACCGACCTGATTTGCAGAGACTTCTCAAAGCCTGTGAAAAAGGACTGGTGAATCTTGTAATTACCAAAGACCAGAGCCGACTGGGACGAAACCATGTACAGACAGGATTTCTGATGGAGGAGTTTTTCCCAAAGCATGGAGTAAGGTATATCGCATTATATGATAATGTGGATACCTTTGCCGGAGACAATGAGATTGCCCCATTTAAGAACGTGCTGAACGAGATGTATTCCAGAGATATTTCCAAGAAAGTCCATGCGTCCTATCACCTGCAGGCAACCAAGGGAAAGTTTACAGGTGTTGTTCCACCACTGGGATATCAGAAAGACCCGGAGGAAAAGGGACATCTCCTGATTGACGACGAGACAGCACCGATTGTCCGGAAAATTTTCCAGTGGGCGGTGGACGGTCATGGGATTAACTTTATATCCAGAGAACTGGAACGCCAGCAGATTCCCTGCCCGTCATGGTGGCACCGGAAACGGGGACTCCGCACCTATTACACAAAATGGGAAAAGAAAGACCCGGAAAATGGGAAATATGTATGGGATGAATCCTATCTGAAATCCCTGCTGATGAATCCCGTTTACTGTGGTGACATGGCTTCCCAGAAAAGGTACTACCGTTTCAAGATTGGCAATCAGGGAGATAAAGCTCCGGAGGACTGGATCACAGTCAGGGATACCCACGAAGCAATCATTCCGCAGGATGTATTTGATCTGGTACAGGCAAAGATGAAAGGCAGGAAACGCCAGACAGAACAGGGAGAATACAGCATGTTTGCCGGATTACTCCGCTGTGCAGAGTGTGGCGGTGCGTTGACGTTGAAGAAGACGCACACCAAAGACCAGCATGAAGTTTATACCTGTTCCACTTATATCCATAAGGGGAAAGCACATTGTACCCAGCACCGGGTGGACGCTGATGACCTGTATGATGCAGTCCTTACCAGAATCCAGGAATGTGCAAAAGCAGTTACCGGAGACGGAACAGAACTGGAAAACCGGGTAAAGGAGTTATGCGAGGAAGATACACAGGGACACAGGGAAAGTCTGGAGAAGCTGGTATCAAAGCAGAAAGACCGCCTGGAAACGTTAGACCGGCTGATTGCAAAACTGTATGATGACCTTATCAATGACAAGATTACAGAATCTGTTTTTGATAAGATGCTGGAGAAGACACAGAAGGAGCAGACAGATATCAAAAAGGAACTTTTCCAGAATGAGAGTGTGCTGAATACGGAAGAAAAACTGGATGCACAGTCCCAGCAGTGGATTGACGATATTAGCGAGTATGCGGACATCAAAGAACTGGATGCCAATCTTCTGAACCGGCTGATCAGTAAAATCGTTATCTCAGAACCGCAGGAGAAAGACGGAACAGAAAATTACTGCCGTACTCCTGAAACGGTCACAATGGAAATTCATTTCAACTTAAAACCAATACCGGAGCTTGGAACCATCGAAAGAGGTTCCGGCTCCCATAAATAAGAAAAATCTATCAAAATTTAATCTATTTTAATCTTTTCAAGGCTCATTTCGAGCAAATATTTTCTCATAAAAGACATAAAACAGTTGATGGCGGGCGGTGGCATCGTACTGATTGGAATAAACCTGATTCCACAGCTTGCAACTTTGTTTGGATAAATAAATGGGTGGAATAACCGAAAAAATAACAGAGTTCATAAAGGATCTGCTAACAGGCTGGATCACATCAAACCTGGATACCATGTTTACCGATGTAAATACCAAAGTAGAAACGATTGCTGCGGAGGTTGGGAAAACACCCCAAAATTGGAACAGTGGCATTTTTTCCATGATAAAAAATCTGTCGGATAATGTCATTGTCCCCATTGCGGGGATGATTATTACATTTGTACTGTGTTATGAGCTGATTTCCATGATTATGGAAAAAAACAATATGCACGATACGGATACGTTTATGTTTTTCAAATACATTTTCAAGATGTGGGTAGCGGTATATCTTGTTACTCATACTTTTGATATTGCGATGGCAATTTTTGATGTAGCGAATCATGTGGTATCCAATGCTGGCGGTATGATAACCGGTTCCGCATCTATTGATGTTACAGAAGCATTGAAAACGCTTCTTGAAACGCAGATTGAAGATATGGGAATCGCAGAATTACTGGGGCTTGGTCTGGAAACGATGCTGGTTAGTTTATGTCTAAAAATCATATCAGTCCTGATTACCGTCATTTTATATGGACGAATGATAGAAATATATCTTTATGTCTCTGTGGCACCTATTCCGTTTTCAACATTTACGAACAGGGAATGGGGAAGTATTGGAAATAATTACGTGAAGGCATTATTAGCGTTGGGATTCCAGGGATTTTTTATGATGGTATGTGTTGCGATTTATGCAGTTCTGGTAAATGCCATTACAGTTGCGGATAATCTTCATACAGCTATCTGGTCAGTTGCAGCATATACAGTTATTTTATGTTTCAGTCTGTTTAAGACCAGTTCCCTGGCAAAATCAATCTTCAATGCACATTAGGAGGAAACAAGAATATGGCATATGTTCCAGTGCCGAAAGATTTTTCAAAAATAAAGACAAAATTAGCACTGAATTTAACTAAAAGACAAATTATATGTTTTTCTCTGGCAGGAATTTGTGGTGTTCCGGTCTATTTGCTGACAAAAGCAGGACTGGGAACAGATGTGGCAGCAACGCTTATGATCATAGTGATGCTGCCATTTTTCTTTTTTGCAATGTATGAAAAGGATGGATTTCCAGCAGAGAAAATATTGCTTCACATTATCCGGCAGAAATTTTTAAGACCTGGAATCAGGGTCTATCGTTCCCAAAACTTATATGACCGGATTATAGAGTACGATAAATTAGAGAAAGAGGGTGCATGGCTTGAGAAAAAGGCAAAAGAAGCCAGGGAAGCGAGAAATCCGTTCCATTTCCTTAAAAAAGCAGACCGAAAAAAATAAGAAACAGAAAACCGGACTTACGAAAGAAGAAAAAAAGCGTCTGAAAGAACTTCGGATGATAAAAGCGGAGAATCAGAAGAAGAGGAAGCCTTTTACAGCGCAGGATACGATTCCATATAAGGAAATATATAAGGATGGTATCTGCAGGACAGATGATAACTATTATTCAAAGATGGTGCAGTTCTACGATATAAATTACCAGTTAGCGCAGAATGATGATAAAGCGGCTATTTTTGAGAACTATTGTGAGTTCCTGAATTCATTTGACAGCTCTGTTGAGGTACAAATTACATTTCTTAATCAACAGGTGAATTTTGATGAGTATGCAAAAAATATTGATATTCCAGAGCAGGATGACTGTTTCAATGATATTCGGAAAGAATATTCGGATATGTTGAAAATGCAGCTTTCCAAAGGAAATAATGGGCTTGTAAAAACAAAATATATTACATTTTCCATTAAGGCGGATAATCTGCGAAATGCAAAATCCAGGCTGGAGAGAATTGAAGCCAGTGTATTGAATAATTTTAAGGTGATGGGAGCCATGGCAGAGCCTTTAAATGGGGTAGAACGTCTGAAAATTCTGCATGATGTGATGAATATGGACACAAAAGAATCTTTCCATTTCCATTATGGGATGGTTGCAAAAACAGGTCTGCAGACAAAAGAATTTATTGCACCTACCGGATTTGATTTTCGCAATGACAGCTATTTTCGGATGGGACAGACTTTTGGATGCGTGTCATATTTACAGATTACATCACCAGAACTTACGGATAAACTGCTGGCAGATCTGCTGGATCTGGAAGAGAATCTTATCATCAATATGCACCTGCGTCCAATTGATCCCAAGGCAGCTATTAAAAGCCTGAAAAGTACGCTGTCAAATATTCAGAAAATGAAAATTGAAGAACAGAAGAAAGCGGTCAGAAGCGGATATGATATGGATATTATTCCAACGGACATTTCTACATACGGAGAGGATGTGGAGGGATTGCTCAATGAAATCCAGTCCAGGAATGAGAAACTTTTTGAACTTACTTTTTTGCTGATGAATACAGCGGACAATAAGAGAAAACTGGACAATATTGTGTATCAGACTGCAGGAATCGCCCAGAAATATAATTGCAATATACGGAGACTTCAATATCAGCAGGAACAGGGACTTGTGGCATCACTACCACTGGGAATGAACCAGACTGGAATACAGAGAATTATGACTACGACTTCTACAGCAATCTTTGTTCCGTTTACCACACAGGAACTTTTCCAAGGCGGTGAAGCTCTTTACTATGGCTTAAATGCACTGTCAAACAATCTCATTATGGTGGATCGGAAACGATTGAAAACACCTAACGGCCTGATTTTGGGTACTCCTGGTTCCGGTAAGAGTTTTGCAACGAAAAGAGAAATTCTCAATGTTTTCCTGATTACAGACGATGACATTATTATCTGTGACCCGGAGGGAGAATATTTTCCGCTGGTAAATGCCTTAAATGGTGAAGTTATTAAAATCAGTGCAAAAAGTAATGATTCCATCAATCCTATGGAAGTGAACCTGGATGTTATTTATCATCCGGAGAAATACAGGATTAATGGCGATGTGGAGGATATTGATACCATTATTGCTGATAAAGCAGAGTTTATCACATCTTTCTGCGAGGTCATTATGAAGAAACCTCAAAATGCAGAATTAAATGGTGATGAGGTTTCCATGATTGACCTGTGTGTAAAAGACATTTATAAAAAATATCTTTACAATGATCCAAAACCGGAAAATATGCCGACTTTGCAGGATTTCTATGAACGTCTGAACTTTTATGCACCAGATAAACCAGCAGCACAGAACATTGCCAACAGTCTGCAGTTGTATGTAACAGGATCGCAGAATGTATTTAACCATCGAAGTAATGTCGATACGCAGAACAGAGTGGTATGCTTTGATATTCGGGAACTTGGAACCACACTACGAAAAGCAGGGATGTTGATTGTCCAGCATATGGTTTGGACAAGAGTATCACAGAACCGCAGTCGCAGGAAATCAACCCGTTATTATGTGGATGAATTTCACCTTTTGCTGAACCAGCCACAGACTGCTAATTATTCTATTGAAATGTGGAAGAGATTTCGTAAGTGGGGTGGAATCATTACAGGAATCAGTCAGAATGTAACAGATTTTCTTGGCTCTCTGGCAGTAGAAAGTATTGTGGGAAACAGTGATTTTATCCTGATGTTAAATCAGCACAGCGGGGATCAGAAGATCCTTGCGGAGAAATTGAATATTTCCAAGCATCAGATTTCTTTTGTAAATAACAGTAATGCAGGAGAAGGGCTGCTTTTTTACGGAAATGTAATCATACCTTTTGCAGACAGATATCCGCAGGATACCAGAACCTATGCTTTGATGAGTACTAAACCGGATGAGATTCAGACTTAACGGACAAAAAAGCAGAGGTGAGGTACATTGGGAAAACAAAAATATACGGCGAAAGAGAAGAAAGTCAGCCGTATGACCAGAAATGGTCTGGTTGAGGAAAATCTTGCAACAAAGGAGACCAGAAAAGTTACAAACAGCGATCAGGAGTTGCCTTATAAACAGAAGGATGTAGAACAGGCATTTATTACTTCTGAAAAGAAGAAAAACTCTCATAAAAAAGCTGAAAAGAAACAATTTTCCGAAAAAGTTCAGGAGGGAAATCCTGCCAAAAAAGAAGAGGCTGCAAACAGTCCTCCGGGAAAACGAAAAACACAGGGACGGTACAGATACCGGGACAAGCCTGCAGGTGTATCTGTGGATTCAGCGGTAGAAATACGTGAGCGCAAAGAAAAACACAGGAGCCAGTATCAGCGACAGAAAAAGAAACAGCAGAGACTGCAGTTTGGAAAACTGGAGACAGATGGAAGTCTGAAGAAAGAAAAGAAAACTTCGGCTGAAACAGATGGAGGACATTTTCAGGCAGAGAAGAATGATGTTTCTACAAACCGAAAAAAAGGAAAGCAGAAATATAGCCGAAAAACAATAAAAACTTATCAGGAAGTGGATAAGGCTGCAAGAAAACAGGAAGCTGAGAGGCAGAACAAAATTCCGAAAGATTCTGTTTATACCAAGAAAACAAATGAGGAACAGAAAGCAAAGGTAAAGTACCATTTATATTTCGACAAAAAAACAGGGAAAACGGATGGTAAAAAGAAAACCTTGTCTTCTGTTCCAAAGAAAGCATTAAAAAATGCAGTATATCAGAAAGCAGGCGAAGACGAAGAGGAAAACAGTGCTGTAGATACAGCACATAAGCTGGTGCGTTCAGGTGAGTGGATATTACAGGAACATAGCAGTAGAAATATCCGGAAGAACCGCAGTCAGATACATAAAGAAAACCGTTTAGAGAAAAGAGCCTGGAAGAGTGCATCCAGGTATCAATATCAGAAATATCTGGAAGAACATCCAGAGATGCAGAAAAAGCTGATCAGAAAATTAATACAGAAGCAGAGGATTAAGCGAGAGTATCAGATGGCATACCGGGCTGGGAAGATTGCAAAAGAAACAAAAGACACCTCAATCCGGTCAGTAAATCTTGCTACTAAAATTGCAAGAAAGGCACAGGAAGTATTTGTAAGAAATGTAACTACTCTGATCTCAATGGGGTTGTTATTGATTTTGCTTCTTTCCGTAATGACAGGATTTGCTTCCTGTTCGGCTATGTTTTCTAATGGAATTTCTACGGTAATCGCTTCCAGTTACATTGCGGATCCGGACGAAATTGAAAAAGCAGAGTTGTATTATACGCAGTTGGAAGCCAGTCTTCAACAGAAAATAAACCAGATGGAAGCCCGGTATCCAGGAAAAGATGAATACAGATATAACATTGGTGAAATCGGCCATGATCCTCATACATTGATCAGTTATCTGACTGCCAGTTATGGGGATTTTAAGTTTGATGAGATAAAAGGAGAACTGGAAATAATTTTTTCTTTACAGTACGGAATCACCGTAGAGGAAAAAAGTGAAACCCGGCAGGAAACATCTACAATACAGGTAGGGCAGTCATTGGGAAATGTTGTGACCAGTGGATACTGTAATTGTCCCATCTGCTGTGGCGTGTGGAGTGGAGGACCTACTGCTTCAGGGGCAATGCCACAGGCTAATCATACGCTTGCGGTTGATGCTGCAAACCCATTTCTTCCAATGGGGACGAAAGTAGTGATGAATGGGATTGAGTACACCGTAGAAGATACTGGAAACTTTGCCCAGTATGGTGTCCAGTTTGATGTTTATTATGATAATCACGCAGTAGCTGAGGCACATGGTCATCAGACCTGGGAATGTTTTCTGGCAGAGGGAAATCAGAACTCTGTGGAAGTTACCCGTACAGTAACTGCAGATGTACTGAATGTTTCTGTTCAGGCAAAACCGCTTAGAAGTGTTATTCTGTCCAGAATGGAAGAGGATGAGCAGGAAATTTATGAAGAGGTCTATTCCAACAGAGGAAATTTACAGACATATAAAACTCCGGTTGAGTTAAACTGGTATGCCTATATCAGTACCTATTATGGGTATTCTGTAAACAATGGAACCGGGCAGACACAACTTCACAGAGGTGTGACGATTAATGTACGACAGGGAACAGAAGTGAAGTCAGCGATGAATGGTTTTGTTGTAGATGTAGGATATAGCGGAACTTTTGGAAATTATGTAGTTACGCAGGATAAAAAAGGTGTGCAGATTAAATACGCTTATCTGCAGAGCATTTCGGTAGCAAATGGTCAGGAAGTAACAACAGATACTGTAATTGGTACAACGGGAAGTACAGGAAGTGCAACCGGAAGCCAGTTATATTTGGAACTGGTCAAAGATGGGGAATATTATAATCCTGTTTTTTATATCAGTACCGGAGATAGCGGGCTGTATGTTGGAGGCGGCAGTTATGATGATGAGACTGTGCGGAGATTATTTGCGGAAGCAGACAAATATCTTGGTATGCCGTATGTATGGGGCGGTTCCAGCCCGGAGACTTCTTTTGACTGTTCTGGTTTTGTAAGCTATGTGTTTACCAATTCGGGTGTCTGCAATATGGGAAGACTTACTGCACAGGGAATTTATGACATTTGTATGCCTGTATCACCAGAAGAAGCAAGGCCAGGAGATATTATCTTTTTCACTGGGACGTATGATGCGGGAGAGCCGGTTACCCACGTAGGAATTTATGCCGGAGATGGACAGATGATCCATTGTGGAAATCCAATTCAGTATACGTCCATTAATTCTGCATACTGGCAGTCTCATTTTTATGCTTTTGGCAGGCCATAAGGAGGGGCGTATTTGAACATTGAACGAATAAAAGAAGAACTTGCAAGAACCTACGTTAAGATTGAAAAGCTACAGAAAAAAGCAAGGGATCTGGAAGAACAGAAGAAACAGGCAGAGGATATGGAGTATCTGAAAATTATCCGAAGCAATGGAGTTTCCGCAGAGGAACTTCAGTTGATGATTGATATCAGTAAGGAGGAACAAAAAAAGATATTGGAAACCAGAGAAAAGGAGCAGACAGAAAATGAAGAAATTTCATAAAAGAGCAGCTGTATTTTTAACCGCAGCTACGTTAGCAGGACTTCCGGCAGGAGCTTTCTTTTATAGTTCGCCCGGAAGTCTGACTGTATGGGCAGATAATGTAGAAGTGGAATCATCAGAAGAAAGCAGCCCGGAAGATGTTGATTTTTCAGATGAATCAGAAGCTGAAATTCTTGCAGATCCAGTGGAACAGGCACAGGAAGATGCAGGAAATGATGTGACGGAAACACCGGAAGTAGGGATTACCTTTACAGAACCCGAAGGCTGGCAGACAGATACGGCAACCGTAAAAATTCAAGTGGAAGATACAAAGAATACAGGTGCTTTTTCTATTGCAAAAGTAGAAGCAAGACTTTCAGAAAATGGAGGATGGTCAGACATAACCGGAAATATGGAAGTATCCATCTCTTCTAATTGTAGTATTTATGTGAGAGTTACCGATCAGAATGGAAATACTTATGAGCAGAATCGTTACATAGAGTGTTTTGATAAAACCAAACCAACTATTATTGCGGCTGCGAAGAATGGGATACTGATCGTGCAGGGAGTTGATGCGGAATCGGGAATTGCTGCTTTGTATGTCAATGGAAATGAATTCACTGAACTGACGAATAATACATTAAATGTCCGTTTGCAAAAAGCGGATACTTCCTATGAATACTTTACCCTGCAGGCAAAAGACAAAGCAGGAAATATGTCAGAGATCTATAAAGTAGGAAACCCTTATTATGAAAATCCAGATGCAGTAAAAGAGAATACAGAGGTTTCCGGAACGGAGCAAAATGCAGCTTCTTTGCCAGCCGATGGAACTGCAAGTAAGCCCACCAGTGCTACGGCAACCGTAACGGAACATCAGACAACGAATGAGACTGCTACTGCACCAACAGAACCAGAAAACACAGGAAATGAAACGGATACAGAAGCAGATACCGGACGGGTGCAGGGAGAAAGTTCTGCTTCCGGCATGTCAACAGGAACAGTTCAGGACAAAGGGGGAAAGGAATTTTATACGATCAAGACAAAAAGTGATAAGGTTTTTTATCTGATCGTAGATAAGGATAAAACGGATGAAAATGTTTATCTTCTTACAGAGGTAGGCGAAAATGATCTGTTGAACTTTACGGATACCAACATGGTCACACTTCCACAGAACCAGGCTATTGCAGAATCCGCACTGCCACTTGAAACAGAGAAGATCACAGAGACACCGGAACCAGAAGTTACGATCATACCGGAAGAAAAGGAAGAACCTGAGAAGAAAAGCAATAATTCCGGCACGATTTTATTAATGCTGCTGGTTCTGGCAGGAGTTTGTGGTGCTTACTATTATTGGAAATTTATGAAAGGAAGAAATACTTCTTTTGATTATGAAGAGGACGAGGACGACGATGAGGAGGAAGATACAATTCGTGAGGATGATGAAGAATTAGAAGAATATGAAATGGAAGGTGAAGTAGAAGACGAAGAATCAGAGGAATAACTTTGTTTCACTTAATTACAGCGACAGGTGCAGAAAGGAGATTGAAAATTGCAGCTTGTAATTGCGGAAAAACCCAGCGTAGCCAGAAACATTGCGAAGGTGCTTCATGCCACAAACGTAAAAGATGGCTACCTGGAAGGAAAAGAATATCTGGTTTCCTGGTGTATTGGGCATTTGATTGAACTGGCTAGTGCGGATCAGTACCGGGATGACTGGAAAGCATGGAAATATGAAACACTTCCCATGATTCCGGAGAATTGGAAATATCAGATTAAAGAAAGTACCAAAGGGCAGTTTCGGGTTTTAAAGGAACTGCTTCACAGAGCAGATATCACAGAAGTTATATGTGCAACAGATGCAGGAAGAGAAGGGGAGTTGATTTTCCGTCTGGTATATAACCAGGCAGAATGTAAACTTCCCTTTAAAAGACTGTGGATTTCTTCCATGGAGGAAAAAGCAATTCTGGAAGGATTTCAGCAGATGAAAGATGGACATGAATATGATAATCTTTATTATTCTGCGGTGGCGAGAAGTGAAGCAGACTGGCTGGTGGGAATTAATGCCACCAGACTGTTTACGGTGCTGTATCACCATCGGTTGATTGTAGGTCGGGTGCAGACACCTACACTTGCAATGCTGGTGGAACGGGAAAAGAGCATCGAGAACTTCCAGAAAGAGAAGTATTATCTGGTTCATCTTCTGATGGATGGATTGGATGCTGTAAGCAACCGGATAAAAGAGAAAAGTGCTGCCGTTCAGATGATGGAGGATATGAAGGATGAAACTGCACAGATTCTTTCAGTAAAGAAAGAGAAGAAAAAGGTACAGCCGCCGAAATTATATGATCTGACCACATTACAGAGGGAAGCAAATCGTCTTCTTGGATTTACGGCACAGCAAACCTTGGACTATACCCAAAGCCTTTATGAGAAGAAACTGGTGACGTATCCAAGGACGGATAGCCAATATCTTACAGATGATATGGAAGAAAATGCGTTTTTGGTTATTGATGCGGTAAATAGAGTATTTCCAGAAATATCAATGAAGGGTTCGGAACCAGAGATAAAAAGACTTTTAAACAGCAAAAAGGTATCAGATCATCATGCAATTATACCAACGGTAGAAATTACAAACATGGATTTAAAAGCACTTCCGGGTGGAGAAAAGGAAATTCTCATGCTGATTGCATCAAAGTTATTATGTGCATCGGAACAGGAATACATATATGAGAGTATTAAGACTGAAATTTCCTGTCATGGAGAACTGTTTACTGCATCTGGAAAGAATGTTCTCCAATATGGATGGAAAGAAGTGGAAGAACGGTTCTTTAAATCATATGGGAAAAATGCAGAAAATCCAGAAGAGGAGGAAAGTGATTTTCCAGATATAAAAATGGGACAGGTATTTGAAAGTGTTGTTGTAAAATTTAGTGAACATTTTACAGCACCGCCGAAGCATTATACGGAGGATACACTTCTTAGTGCCATGGAACACGCTGGTAGCTCGGAAATGACAGAAGACGCAGAGAGAAAAGGTCTTGGGACTCCGGCTACCAGGGCGGCGATTATTGAGAAGCTGGTCGAGAAAGGTTTTATTGAGCGTAAAAAGAAGCAGATATTACCGACAGCAGATGGAAGAAATCTGATCAGGATTCTTCCGGAAATGATCAAATCACCAAAACTTACAGCAGAATGGGAAAATGATCTGACACTGATTTCCAGAGGCCAGAAAAATGTAGAAGAATTTCTCTTCGAAATTGAAAAAATGGTTACCAAATTGGTAAGTGATAATGGACAGCCAGTGGAAGAATACCAGAAACTATTTTCAGATGGTCGGAAAGAAATTGGAAAATGCCCAAGATGCGGCAATAAGGTTTATGTGGGAAAGAGAAATTATTATTGTTCAGGAAGTGATTGCAGTTTTACTTTATGGAAAAATAACCGATTTTTTGAGAGTCAGGGAAAAACACTTGATGAAGCAACTGTCAGGAAGCTGCTGAGTGAGAAGCAGGTGCATTTCAAAGATCTGGTATCAGAGAAAACAAAAAGGAAGTATGAAGCAACTATAAAGATGGAGGTTTCAGAAACCGGAAATCCAAAGTTTCAGTTGATTTTCCCGGAACGGAAGAAAGGAAAAAAGAATGAAGAATAAAAAAAATATGAGAAGATTTTTGTCGGGATTCTTGGCAATGCTTACAGTGTTATCTACAATTCTATCTCCAATACTGTCCTATGCGGCAGATGTAGTGCCAGTGCCAGAAGAGCCACCGTTATACGAAGAGGTAAAAAATGAACTTGATGCAGATGAGGTGGTAAAAGCAAAAGATCTGGAACTGGAAACAGGCAGTATTTTTGAAGTGGAGAAAGATTTTACCGGACTGGAAATACCAGATGAAAAAAAGGTGAAGATCACTTTCCATGAGGCAAAAAATGAGGAAAAGCAGGACTTTACAACAGATTACGAAGATACATACAAAGCTGTTTATTATGTAGAGCCAGTAAGTGGCCACCCAATTTATCAGATCAATCGTAAGCTGATTGTAAAGGAAGCGGTGGTGCAGGTTGCTGAATCTGAGAATCAGGAATCTGTAAGCAACCAGGAAGATGAGAATGAAGCAGAAGGCGAGGAACCAGCCATAGGCACTGCAGAGAGTGAAGAACCTGTGCAGGATGAGGTAAATGTAGAAATTCCGTCAGAGGATGAAATCTATGAAGAAGTAACTCCGACAGAAATTCCGGTTGAGGAAGAGCCAATAGATACACCAATCCCGGAAAACCCGTCTGAGGAAGTTTCAACAGAAGAACCTGCCATAGATGATAATCCGGATACAGACAGCACATTTGAAGAAATTACAGATACAGATCCGGAAGAAATGCCAGAGGCGACAGACGACTCTTTTACAGATGGAACAGAGAAAACAGAAGATGCAGATGGAAATTATCAGGTAAATATTGTTCGTGGAGAAGAATTTCATATTGAGCTGAACCATGAAGATGGACAGTATCAGCCAGGAGAAACCGTTGTATTTTCCGGAGATATGCCGCAAGGCAGCTTAATTGCAGTAGGAACAACAAAAGTACAGGCAAACCAGACAGAGAATACAGAAGATTTATTGTATTCAGAGGTGACTTATCACGAAGAATCGGATAAATTCAGTTTTGAAATGCCAGCAGATGACATTGATCTAAGTGTTTCCATGGATCAGGCAGAAAACGGTATCATGTTACTTGCAACCGATACTCCATGGGATGATGCAACAAATATTGAAGCAAATAAATATTACTATTATTCAGATGGCCAGCTTCATCCGTTTGATACAGTTATGGGACAGGGTGGAAATGACAGCTACAAATATGTTCGTTACAAAGCAGACGGAAAGACTTATACAGTAAATGCGTATTGTATGCAGCACTCCATGCAGTCACCTCCAAGTGGGACAACATATAAAAATATGGTTGAACTGGATGAAGGCGGAGATGATAAATATTTGAGAAAAGCCTTATTCTATGGATATGGCGGTCCAGGATGGGGACATACATTCAATGGATATAATGTAAAATCCATTATGGAAAAATATGGATGCAGTTCTGAGACAAGAGCCATGCAGCATTACCTGGTTGACTATTTATATGATGGCGAATCCGGATTTGGAGGTGCGCTTTCTACAACCGCTAAAAATATGCTGAAAGAGATTAAAGCAGCTCTTGCTAAAATGCCTGATCCGACAGCAATGAAACTTCTTCCAGGACTTTCCGTTAATGCAACGGGAAAGGAAACAGAAAGTTTTACCTGGAAGGCAAATGAAGCATTTACCATTACCATTCATCTGGAGAACGGAGTAAGCCTTGTTAATGAAACCACAGGAAAAACGGCATCTGGAAATGTCACTGTAAAGGGTGGAGAGAAATTCCATCTTGTAGCTACAACAGCCAATATGGGTAGCCTGAAAGGAAAGTATGCGATTACATCTAATTTCCCTTTGGATTTCCATGCAATGCTCTTAAAATTGGAGAGTTCACAGGACATTGGTTTTGGCTACTATACAGATTCCTCTGACCTGCAGATTACAGTTGACTGGCCGGAAGAAGCAGTTATTGAAATTACAAAGAAAGATGGAGATACTGGAAAAAATCTAGCTGGAGCCGTGTATGGGGTATATAGTGATAACGCCTGCACAAAGCTGATTGCTAAAATGCCGCCAACAGACAGCAATGGTTCTTCACGTGTAACTCTTACTAAGACACAGGATACAGTTTACTTAAAGGAAATTACAGCACCAGAAGGTTATGTTGTCCAGGCTTCCTCTTATGGAGTGAAATTAGTAGTTGGCAGTACGACCAAACAGACTGTAACGGACAAAGAGCAGAAAGGAAATCTGACCGTTTATAAAGAGGGTGAGGTTTTCGTAGGAGCTGTATCTGATGAAAATGGAACTTTATTCCAGTATGAGAAACGCCGTCAGAAAGGAGCCGTTTATAACGTATATGCTGCCGAGGATATTGTAACAGCAGGTGGAAAAACAGTTTACAAAAAAGGCGCAGAAGTAGCGAAAAATCTGATCACAGGTGAGAACGGTTCTGTAACGGTAAAGAATCTTCCGCTTGGAAGCTATAATGTAACAGAAGCACAGGCCCCGGAAAATTTTTATAATGCAAAAGAAACAAAAAAAGTAACCATTTCTTATGCAGGGCAAACTGCAGAAGCGGCTTTCTCAGAGACTACCTTTACAAATGACCGTCAGAAAGCAGTGGTGCAGGTGATAAAGAAAGACAAAGATACTGAAAATACACTATCCGGAGGGCATTTTGCTCTGTTTGCAGCGCAGGATATGAAAACTGTGGATGGAAAAGTAGCAGTAAAAAAAGATGCTCTGATTGAGACTGCAATTACTGGTACTGATGGAAAAGCAGCATTTAAAGCAGATCTTCCAGTGGGATTTTCTTATTATGTAAAAGAAGTCCAGGCTCCGGCTGGTTATGTCAGAAATGAGAAAGATACTTATTCTTTCCAGTTCAGTTATACCAATGATGAACAGGCAAAAATTTCTTTCAGTCATACTTTTGTGAATGACAGGGTCAGTGCTGCAATCTCTTTGAATAAAAAAGATGCCGAGACAAAAGAAAATAAGGCACAGGGAGATGCTTCCCTGGAAAATGCGGTGTATGGACTTTATGCAAGAAACGACATTACCCATCCAGATGGAAAGACAGGCGTTATTTATAAAGCTGGAAGCCAGATTTGTACGCTAACTACCGATAAAGAAGGAAAAGCAAGGATAGAGAATCTTTATCTTGGAGAGTATTACATCAAGGAAATTACCCCATCCGTAGGATATCTGGCAGACGAGCATGAATATGATCTTGTATGCAGTGATGAAGGTGATCTGACAGCGGTTGTAGAAAAAGAGTGTACCTCACTGGAAACGGTGAAGAAACAGCCGTTTGAACTTATTAAAGCTGCCAATAATGGAGACACAGATGCTGCATTACTATCCGGAGCTGGATTTAGTGCATATCTGGTATCTTCTTTGGTGGTAAAAGAGGATGGAAATTATGATTTTTCCTCTGCAGAGCCGGTTGTGATCGGTGAAAATGGAGCAACGGAAATTTTTACAAATGAGAAAGGCTATGTAAAATCCATTGCAATTCCATATGGAACATATCTGGTGAGAGAAACTACAACACCCCATAATTACAAACCTGTAGATGATTTTATTGTCCGGGTTACAGAGAATAAACCAACAGAGCCGCAGACATGGAGAGTTCTTTTGGATAAAGAATTTTCTGCAAAACTGAAAATTATCAAACAGGATGATGAGACTAAAAAATCTGTTCTAATTCCGGGAACAGAGTTTAAAATTTATGATATGGATCATGAAAAATATGTAGAGCAGGTAACTACATATCCGACAACCGTTACACATATCTCTTATTTCACAGATACAGATGGATATCTGATCCTGCCGCAGAATTTAAAAAGCGGTCATTATAGAATCGAAGAGGTAACAGCACCGGACGGTTATACCATTAACAAAAATTATGTCGAAATACAGGTGGACACCAATACCCTGTATCAGACTGATCCGGTATCAGGTGATGCAATCATTGAAGTTGTATATGAGAATCATCCGGTGAAAGGAAAACTCACTGTACAGAAAAAAGGAGAGGTTCTTTCGACCTATAAGAATGATTTTAAGTATGAAGTTCAGAATCTTTCCGGTGCAGTATATGAAGTGTATGCTGCAGAGGATATTTATACAGCTGATTTCCAGAAAGATGACACAGGAAAAAGAATCCTGGAATATGCAAAGGGTGCAAAAATTGCAGAACTGACAACGGATGAATCCGGAAAAGCAGATCTTGATAATCTGCCTCTAGGAGAATACAAAGTTGTAGAAAAGACTGCACCGGAGGGATTTGTATTAAATGAAGAAGAACAGAAGGTTTCTTTCGTCTATGCAGACCAGGATACACCAGTGATCTCACAGAGTGCAGAGTTTATAAATGACCGCCAGAAAGTAGAAGTGTCAGTTGTGAAAAAAGATGCTGAAAATGAGAAAGGGCTTTCTGGAGCAGAGTTTGGTCTTTACGCAAAAGAGGATATAAAAGCAGGGGATAAGGTACTGGTAAAAGCAGACGAACTGCTTACAAAAGCGGTAACAGGTGAAGATGGAAAAACTGTTTTTGAGCAGGATCTGCCATTTGGAATTTATTATATAAAAGAACTGGCAGCACCAGATGGTTTTGTATCTTCAGATGAGCAGATTGAGGTGACTGCGAAATATCAGGGACAGGAAGTAAAAACAGTAAAACTGGAAACCGTTTTTAAGAATGAGCCGACAACAACTGAATTTACGAAATCAGATATTACAACAGGTGTGGAACTTGACGGAGCAACACTGACGGTTTTGGATTCAGACGGAAAAGAAGTAGAAAAATGGACTTCTGTAAAAGGAAAAGCTCATGTAATAAAAAGACTCCATGTGGGAAAAACCTACACACTTCGGGAAGAGTTTGCACCATATGGTTATCTGCAGGCGGAGGAAGTGAAATTTACAGTTTCTGATACTGCAGATGTTCAAAAAGTAGAAATGAAGGATGCTGTTCCGGTTGGACGAATCATCATCAATAAAAAAGGTGAATTTGTCAAAGAAGTTACCTGGAAAGATATGCTGGCAGGCGGCATGGACGCAGCATTTGGTTATGTTACAGGTTCTTTGAAAGATGTTACTTTTGAAATTTATGCAGCGGAGGATATCAAGGCTGCAGATGGGGAAAGCAGTGATTATTATAAAAAGGACGAACTGGTAGCAACAATTACGACAGATGCTCTTGGATATGCGAGATCAGAAGATCTTCCTTTAGGCAAATATTATGTAAAGGAAAAAGAGACGGCGGATGGATATGTTCTGGATGGAGAAATCAGAGAGGTTGATCTGACTTATCGTGATCAGAATACTCCGGTTGTGACTTATGATGAGGACTGGCAGAATAACCGCCAGAAAGCAAAAGTAACTGTAGTTAAGAAAGAAAAAAATACAGACCGTGTTCTGGAAGGCGGAGTATTTGCACTTTATACAAAGAATGATATTTTAAATGCAGAAGGCGAAGTAATCCTGAAAGCAGATACCATGATCGAGCAGAAAGCTACGGATCAGGATGGAAGAATTGTATTTACGGCAGATCTTCCAATCAATGGCAGCTACTATGTAAAAGAAGTGCAGGCTCCTGCTGGATTTGTGACAACAGAAGAAATCAAGGAATTTGATTTTGCTTATGCGGGAGAAGAGGTTGCAGAAGTATCCTTTGAGTTCACTTATGAAGATGAGCCAACTACTTTTGAAATCACAAAATCAGATATTACAACCGGGGAAGAATTACCAGGTGCAAAACTGAAAGTATCCGATTCAGAGGGAAACGTTGTGGATGAGTGGACATCCGGAAGCACACCACACATCATTAAGGAACTGGAAGTTGGAAAGAAATATACATTAACAGAGACAATTCCTGCTGATGGCTATGCAACTGCAGAATCCATTATGTTTGTAGTAGAAAATACTGCAGATATACAGAAAGTAGAAATGCAGGACGATACAACAAAAATTCTGATCAGTAAAGTTGATATGACAGATGGAAGCAGCGAGGTCAAAGGTGCTAAACTGTATATTCTTAATGAAAACCAGGAAGTTATGGAAAGCTGGACATCTGGTGATCAGCCCCATTATGTAGAGAAACTTTCAGTCGGCACTTATACGTTGTTGGAGGAAACAGCACCGAAAGGCTATATTGTGGCAAATAAAGTGACATTTGAGGTTAAGGACACCGGAGATGTTCAGGGAGCCAAAATGGAAGATGAACAGGCAATGGGCAAGGTAATCTTAAATAAAACGGATAAAGATACCAAGAAGCCAATGAAAGGTGTAGAATTTGCCCTTTGTGACAGCAAAGGTAAAGTTCTGGAAACTCTGGTAACAGACAGTGCTGGCCATGCAGAATCAAAGAATTATCCGATTGCGACTTTTAAGAATGGGCAGTATAAAAAAGCAATCACATATATCCTGAAAGAAACAAAAACACTGGATGGCTATCAGCTTGATGAAACCGAGCATAAGATTCAGTTTGAATATGTCAATGACCGTACTCCTGTGATTGAATATACTCTGGATCTGACAAATAAGAAAGCTCCGGAAAAAGACACTCCGGAAACATCAGAAAACCAGGGAGTCAGCACTCCTGGTTCCCATGGTTCTGATGCGACTTCTGTATCCAATTCACCAAAAACAGGAGATAATACAAATATTGCTATTTTTGTGCTGGCACTTGCAGTATCAGCAGGATGTCTGGGAACTGTAGTGACAGTTAAGAGAAAACGCAAATGATAATATAAATAGTGTTCTGGGGCTGTGGTTACTGCACAGCCCCATTTTGAAAAGGAGAAGAAATTGAAATTAGGAGCAAGAATAAGAAAAATCCGTATGTTTCGCAACATAACTCAAAAGGAATTGGGACGCAGATTAGGATATGGGGAAAGTAGTGCGGATGTGAGAATCGCCCAATATGAAAGTGGACAGCGTACACCGAAGCAGGAAACGCTTATCCGGATAGCAGAAATATTGGAAGTTGATGTCCGAAATTTTTTAAGTCCTGGAATTGCGACAATGGACGAATTAATGGAAACTTTATTCTGGATGGATGAAGAAAATAGAGGGCTTTTTCATCTGTTCCTGCTAAATGATTCAGAAAGTGAAACAGTTGGAATCACAATGAGGGATAAAAAAACAATGTCTTATCTGCAGGAATGGATGGGGAAAAAGCAGAAACTGGGCGATGGAAGAATCACAGAAGAGGAATATCTGGAATGGAAACTGCATTGGCCAGAGGATAAGAGAAAAACAGAATATAAAACCGTATGAAGTAAAAAGGAATTGCTTTGCGGAGAGTTACCTGTTAGAATATTACTGGAGTAACCGTGTACAGGGTTGGTAAAAACCTCCTGGATTTTCAGATCCCGTTAAGGGATACAGAAGAAGGGAGGTGGAGCGAATGGATACATACGAAGTCTTGAGCTTATTGTTCTTAGGCGGTACGTTTCTGATTGCTTTGCTTGCCTATTTGGATAATAGGGACAACAAGCGAAAAAAATAGCCTACCCTGTCTGCCAACAGGATAGGCAGCTCTCTTTGAGAGCAAAATAAATTAAAACCTAATCCAGGAGCATCCACCTTGTGGGCGGTTACTCTTTTCAATTAGAATATAGCATTTTCTCTCCGAAAAGTAAAGTACATTTTATGCAGCCAATTCTAAAAAGAGTAGGCTGTTTTTTATTGACAGGAGGGAAGTTAAATGTCTAAACTACAGGACATCCGAAACTTGATACAGGAACATGCCGTATCAGTGAGCAGTTCGCCAGGGGATTGGATGGATTATATGGACACAGCATCAAGGTTATATCGGTATTCTTTTTCAGACCAGCTTCTGATCCATGCACAGCGTCCAGACGCAACAGCCTGTGCATCACTGGAACTATGGAATGAAAAGATGTTACGCTGGGTAAATCGTGGTGCAAGAGGAATTGCCCTGTTTGATGAAACCTGGCAGAACACCAAACTTCGTTATGTGTTTGATATTTCGGACACCCACATGGTAGCCGGAGGCAGAAGCCCGTATCTGTGGCAGATGCAGGAACACCAGAGAGAAGAGATCCTTACGCATCTGGAAGAGGTCTATGGTCTGGAAGAAAAGGATACGGCAACCTTGCAGGACGCATTGATGGCGGTCGCAAGGGAGATGGTCAGTGACAATCTGGAAGAATATCTGGATGGATTGGAATATGCAGTAGAAAATACTTATCTGGAAGATTTGGATGAGGTGACGATCCGCAGTGATTTCCGCCAGCTGGTAACAGACAGTGTTTACTATATGCTTTCCAGACGATGTGGGATTGAGCCAATGGAACTTCTGGAAGAAGAGGATTTCATGCACATCACAGATTACAACCATCTGTCTGCCCTTACATTCCTTGGAAATGCAGTGAGTCAGCTCAGTGAGAGTATTCTGATCGATATTGGAAGAATTGTACATAAAATTTCTCTGGAAGAAGCGAGAAAAGAGGTTGAAATTTCAAAGGAAAGGAATTATAATAACTTTACCACGTTAATGCGTGAAACTAAAAACCGGGATGCAGAAACGAAAAAAGAAGAAAATATTGAAAATGAAGGAGGAACCGATTATGGAACTGACATATCATCGCAAGGGAGATTACCTGTTTCCGAATCTGACCGTCGAAGAGGAAGAAGTGACGATCGGGAAATACGGGATGCTGCGGAGGACATTTCTGAAGGAACACAAGAACAGCCTTTATCAGAGCCTGTTCCTGACCGGGAAGCTGAACAGCCATCTGGAACAGATCGAGAAAGCAGCACAGGAGAGAATGGACAGCCAGATGGAGAAATTACTGGAGAAGAATCCGGCACCGGACAAGGAAGCAGATCCGATGGCATGGACAGCACACATGAACGCACTGATGGCAACAGCGGAAGAGAGCATCTTGACGGAATTGGTATACAGTTAGTCGAAGATACAAGAGAAGATGGATTGAGTAAAGCAGAGGAAGAGATCGCCTCTGCTTTATCTTTGCCCGAATATCCAACCGCAAATGAACAAAGACGGCAGATCGAGGAAAGGGCAGCTGCCCTTTATGCCGGAGAAATCCCGATTCCAGAGGAAGTTGTTGATGAGATCTTACGGACAGGAGGAAACCGGAAAGCCAGCCAGCTCCGGATCATCTATAATTTCATGAGCGAACAGACACCGGAGGAATATACGGAGTTTGTAAAGCGTGAATACCGTAAAGGTGGAAAAGGCTTTCAGATTGATGGAAATGAATATTCAGTCTGGTTTGATGAAACTGGGATGCAGATCGCAGTGGGGCATACGGTTACAGACCATATCTTAGATAAGGCATTTTTATCATGGGAGGATGTCAGCGGACGTATCCATCAGCTTTTAGACCAGGGTGAATATGCACCACAGTCTGTATTGGATGCGGCAAGAAGTAATGCAGTAAAAGAACACGCCCAGGCTCTTGCCTATATGAAAGGGGATATGGCAGAAGGAGTAGCGGAGATTGTCTTTGACGAAGAGGACTTACCACATCTTCGCAGTATTTATCCAGAGATCACGGATTATTTAGAAGAAAAAATAGAAGATCCCCAGTGGCTTTCGGAACTGAATGAGAGACTGGATGCACTGGCAGAAGCCTATGAAATGGACAGCTCTCTTATGCGTTTCCATCACTATAATCCGATAAATATCTCAAAGCAGTTTCAGAAGTTTGCTGCGGAGGTCATCCCTTATCAGGCAAGAGATGGGTTTGCATGGAAAGAACATCAGATGTTCATTACCCAGGATGAGATAGATGCTTTTCTCGCAAGGGGTGGCCCTTATTCAAAAGATAGGCTCAAAACTTATTCTTTTTATTTGTTAAATGAAAATGAAAAATCCAGAACGGATTTTATTAAAGAAAAGTATGGAACCAATAAAAGGATTCATGCACTGCCTGATGTAGATGAGTTTTATGTAAATTATGATAGGAAAGGACTGCTTCTTGCAAGAGGTGATGATAATAGTCCATATACTTCAATTTCATTATCTTGGAAGAAAGTTGCCAATAGAATATCCTATCTGATAAAGAATGACCAGTTCCTGCAGGCAGAAGATTATGTCCATATGTCGGAGTATGAACGGGAACAGATGGCGAATAAGATACTTAGTTTTTATGCTCGTCTTCCGGAAGGAATAGACAGACCATTTACCAATGACTTTTTTGGGGATGTGTCGAGAGCAGAATTGATGGCAGTGTTGGAAGGAACAGAGCAGACAGAGGAACTGTTACAGAAGATGGATGCGGCATTGGCAGCTCTGCCATTGGATTTTGAAGCATATGGGACAAACTATCAGCAGAAAACAGAACTTCTTTCGGAACTTCATCAGTATGTAGAGGGGACTTACACAATATTCCCAACACCGGAAGCAGAACCATCCTTTGCGGGGCCGTCTGGTCATCAGATGACCATGTTTGATTTCTTAGATACTAAGTCGGTAACAGAACCGACCGTAGTAGATATGTCAGATGTAGAGGAAATAGAAGAGGAAGAGGTTACTGCCAAAGAAGATATTCCGGAAAGTCAGGAACAGGAAAAAGCTGTGTTAGAACCACACAACTTCCGTATCCAGGATAATGACCTTGGTGCAGGCGGTCCGAAGGCAAAGTATAAAACAAATATGGAAGCCATCCATTTGTTACAGACTTTGGAGAAAGAAGAACGTCTGGCAACACCCGAAGAACAGGAAATCTTATCCCGTTATGTTGGATGGGGTGGCATCCCACAGGCATTTGAGGAGAGTAACAGCAGCTGGGCGAATGAGTATCTGGAATTAAAGAATACCTTATCATCAGAAGAATACAGTGCAGCAAGGGCATCGACCTTAAACGCTTTTTATACGTCCCCGACCGTGATCCGAAGTATGTATGAAGTACTGGAAAATATGGGACTGAAACAGGGAAATATTTTGGAACCGTCCTGTGGTGTCGGTAACTTTATGGGACTGATCCCGGAGAGTATGGGCAAAGCCAATATGTATGGTGTGGAACTTGACCCGGTTTCGGGCAGGATCGCAAAACAGCTTTACCAGAAAAATAAGATTGCAGTACAGGGATTTGAGGAAACCAGTTATCCGGACAGCTTTTTCGACTGTGTGATAGGCAATGTTCCATTTGGGGCGTATCAGGTCAGTGACCGCAGATATGACCGGCATCATTTTATGATCCATGATTATTTTATTGCAAAATCCCTTGATCTGGTGCGTCCGGGCGGCGTAGTTGCAGTGGTAACTTCCAGTGGAACGATGGATAAGCAGAATCCGGCAGTGAGACAGTATATCGCAAACCGGGCAGAACTGCTTGGAGCCATCCGATTACCGAATAATGCATTCCAGAGAAATGCCAATACCAGCGTTGTTTCTGATATTCTGTTTTTCCAGAAAAGGGACAGGGCATCCATTGAGGAACCGGAATGGTTAAATCTAAAGGAAACACAGGAAGGCTATTCAGTCAATGCTTATTTTGCAGAGCATCCGGAAATGGTGCTTGGTGAGTTTACTACAGAAAGTACCCAGTATGGAAAGCAGGAAGTGACCGTAAAACCAAAAGAAGGAATTACCTTAGAAGAACAGTTAAAAGAAGCCGTCCAGAATATCCATGGCACGATCACGGAACTGGAACTTTCGGATACAGAGCTGGAGGAGGATGTTGTCTCTATCCCGGCAGACCCGGAGGTAAAGAATTTCAGTTTTACCGTAGTGAATGATGAAGTCTATTACCGGGAAAATTCTGTGATGAACCGCATGGAGCTTCCGGCAATGACAGCGGAACGTGTCAAAGGGATGGTGAAGATCCGTGATGTTACGAATGAACTGATCCAGTGTCAAATGGAAGAGGGAAGCGCTGAACAGATCACAAAGCTGCAGGAAAAACTCAATGAAGAATATGATGCCTTTACAGCAAAATATGGTCTTATCAGCAGCAATGCCAATAAGCGGGCATTCAGCCAGGACAGCAGCTATTGTCTTTTGACTTCTCTGGAATTTCTGGATGATAAGGGAGAACTGAAACGGAAAGCGGATATTTTTACCAAAAGGACAATCCGCAGGGCAGAAACGGTAACTTCTGTAGATACTGCCAGTGAAGCACTTGCGGTTTCTATCGGTGAGAGGGCAGGCGTTGACCTTTCCTATATGGCACAGCTTTCCGGGAAAACAGAAGAGAAGCTTACCGAAGAACTGGCGGGGGTAATCTTTAAGAATCCGATTAGTGAAAAATGGGAGCCATCGGACGAATATCTTTCTGGAAATGTAAGAGAGAAACTGCAGATCGCCAAACAGTTTGCAGAAGATCACCCAGAATATCAGGTGAATGTGCAGTATTTAGAGCAGGTACAGCCAAAAGATCTGGATGCGTCAGAGATTGAGGCAAGACTTGGAGCAACCTGGATTTCAGAGAACTATATCACACAGTTCATGGCAGAGACATTCCATACACCAAGATATTATGTAGGGAGCAAGGTCAAAGTCCAGTATGCCGAAGTGACCGGACAATGGAATGTTATGGGAAAGAATGTGGACAGCTACGGAAATGCCCTTGTCACTTCCACTTATGGAACACAGAGAGCCAATGCCTACCGTCTTTTGGAAGATGCCTTAAACCTTAGAGATACCAAGATTTATGACACGGTACAGGATGCCGAGGGGGAACACCGGGAATTAAACCGGAAGGAAACAATGCTGGCACAGCAGAAGCAGGAGCTGATCAAAGAGGAATTTAAAGAGTGGATATTTAAAGACCTGCACCGACGGGAAGATCTCTGTAAGATTTATAATGAACGATTTAACAGCATCCGTCCACGGGAATATGATGGAAGCCATATTCAGTTTGTCGGCATGAACCCGGAGATCACCTTGATGCCGCATCAGAAAAACGCAGTGGCTCATGTGCTGTATGGAAATAATACGTTACTGGCTCATTGCGTAGGAGCAGGAAAGACGTTCCAGATGATCGCAGCCGGTATGGAATCAAAACGGCTGGGACTCTCACAAAAGAATCTTTATGTTGTGCCAAACCATCTGACCGAGCAGTGGGGCAGTGATTTCCTACGTCTCTATCCGGGAGCAAATATCCTGGTGGCAACGAAGAAAGACTTTGAGCCGGCAAACCGAAAACGGTTCTGTTCCCGTATTGCGACAGGGGATTATGATGCCGTGATCATCGGCCATACGCAGTTTGAGAAAATCCCTCTTTCAAGAGAACGGCAGATTGCCATGCTGGAAGATCAGATCGCAGATATTACGTTTTCCATTGAAGAAGCGGCACATCAGGCAGGGCAGAATTATACCATCAAGCAGTTGGAAAAAACAAAGAAGAGTCTGCAGGCGAGGATGAAGAAACTCAATGACCAGACCAGAAAGGATGATGTGGTAACTTTTGAGCAGTTGGGTGTAGACCGGCTGTTTGTGGATGAGAGCCATAGTTTTAAGAACCTTTTTTTGTATACAAAAATGCGGAATGTGGCGGGTATCTCACAGACGGATGCACAGAAAAGTTCGGATATGTTTATGAAATGCCGGTATATGGATGAACTGACAGGCGGCAGAGGAATCACCTTTGCTACAGGTACTCCTGTATCAAATAGTATGACCGAGCTTTACACTATCATGCGTTATCTCCAGTATGACACACTCATGCGTATGGGTATGGGACACTTTGATTCCTGGGCGGCAACGTTTGGGGAGACAGTAACCGCAATCGAATTATCACCGGAAGGAACGGGCTATCGTGCGAAAACACGGTTTGCCCGTTTTTTTAATCTTCCAGAGCTGATCTCCATTTTTAAGGAAGCTGCGGATATTCAGACATCGGATATGCTGAATCTTCCTGTACCGGAAGCAGAGTTTATCAATGAAGTCTTAAAACCAAGTGAAGAACAGCAGGAAATGGTCAGTGCCTTTTCGGAACGTGCGGAAGAAGTAAGAGCCGGTCTTGTGAATCCAACGGTGGACAACATGCTCAAGATTACCAATGACGGAAGAAAATGTGCATTGGATCAGAGGCTATTAAATGAACTCCTTCCGGATGCAGAAAAAAGCAAGGTCAATACCTGTGTGGAAAATGCTTTTCAGGTATGGGACGAGGGAAAAGCAGATCGGACAACACAGCTGATCTTCTGTGACTTGTCTACTCCAAAAGGGGATGGGACTTTCAATGTATATGATGATGTCCGAAACAAACTGGTTGCCAGGGGAATCCCGAAAGAAGAGATTGCGTTTATCCATGAATACAACACGGAGACAAAGAAAGCAGATTTGTTTGCAAAGGTACGGGCCGGGCAGGTGAGAATCCTTATGGGTTCCACTCCAAAACTCGGTGCTGGTACCAACGTACAGGACAGGCTCATTGCCCTCCATCACCTTGACTGTCCGTGGAAGCCGTCTGATGTAGGACGGATTTTGCGGACATTCAAAATAAAAAAGAATGTGGAGGTAACAGACAATGGCAAAATCATTATTTGAGGAACTGGGCGGCAAATACGAAAGGCAAGGGGATTATTTGATACCGTGCTTAACTGTACCCGCCGAAGAAGAACAGGCAATAGGCATCTGGGGGCAACGGCATTTAGATTATCTAAAACAGTACCGTAAAGTTACATACACCAATCTTCTTACAAGCGGCAGGCTAAACGCCTACCTTGCCGACATCAACAGACAGGCACAGGAACGCTTTGAAAGGCTCATAGAGGGTATGAAACAGGCACAGGGCATAACGGAACAGCTAAAGGCAGAAAACGCCTTAGAATGGACAGGATGCCTCAATAACATAAGGGCTTGTGCGAGGGAGATTGTGGAAAAGGAAATTATTTTTGCATAAACAGATGATTAGTGGCAGGGGGAAATCCTGCCGCTTTTTCTGCTTTAGTTTGTCAGCTTGACAAATAAAGGGTTAAGGAATATAATTAGATTCAGTATTATACAAGGAGTTAATAAATATGCGGCAAGGTATTCTTAAATAAACTGTCAATTTGATAGTGGGAACAAAAAGTAGCAGTCCCGTTTCACTTTTAATATGGGGCTTAGTTTTTTGTACCCAGTTTAAGAATACTTTTATCATGTAATTTTATATGCCCGAAAACATATAAGTGTTTTGGGGCTATTGGAGTTATTTACCCAGTGATAGGAGTATTTATCACTGGGTATTTTTATGCCCTTTTTTGGGTGTTGATAGGAGGAAAATCACATGAAAATAATTAACTTAGGCATTCTGGCTCACGTTGACGCAGGAAAGACAACATTAACGGAGAGTTTATTGTATACCAGTGGTGCAATTGCAGAACCAGGGAGCGTAGATAAAGGCACAACAAGGACAGATACAATGAATTTGGAGCGTCAAAGGGGAATCACTATCCAGACAGCAGTGACATCTTTTCAGTGGGAGGATGTAAAAGTCAACATTATAGATACGCCAGGCCATATGGATTTTTTGGCGGAAGTATACCGTTCTTTATCCGTATTAGACGGAGCAGTATTATTAGTTTCTGCAAAGGATGGCATACAGGCACAGACCCGTATACTGTTTCATGCACTACAGACAATGAAGATTCCGACAATTTTTTTCATCAATAAAATTGACCAAGAGGGGATTGATTTGCCAATGGTATATCAAGAAATGAAAGCAAAGCTTTCTTCGGAAATTATAGTGAAGCAAAAGGTTGGGCAGCATCCTCATATAAATGTAACGGACAATGACGATATGGAACAGTGGGATGCGGTAATTATGGGAAACGATGAACTATTAGAGAAATATATGTCAGGGAAACCGTTTAAAATGTCAGAACTGGAACAGGAAGAAAACAGGAGATTCCAAAACGGAACGTTATTTCCCGTTTATCACGGAAGCGCTAAAAACAATCTGGGGATTCGGCAGCTTATAGAAGTGATTGCCAGTAAGTTTTATTCATCAACGCCTGAAGGTCAATCTGAACTATGCGGGCAGGTTTTTAAGATTGAATATTCAGAGAAAAGGCGGCGTTTTGTTTATGTGCGTATATATAGCGGAACATTGCATTTGAGGGATGTTATTAAAATATCTGAAAAAGAGAAAATAAAAATCACAGAGATGTGTGTTCCGACAAACGGTGAATTATGTTCATCCGATACAGCCTGCTCTGGTGATATTGTAATTTTACCAAATGATGTTTTGCAGCTAAACAGTATTTTGGGGAACGAAATGCTGTTGCCGCAGAGAACATTTATTGAAAATCCTCTCCCTATGCTCCAAACAACGATTGCAGCAAAGAAATCTGAACAGCGGGAAATATTGCTTGGGGCACTTACAGAAATTTCAGATGGCGACCCTCTTTTAAAATATTATGTGGATACTACAACGCATGAGATTATACTTTCTTTTTTGGGGAAAGTGCAGATGGAAGTCATTTGTGCCATCCTTGAGGAAAAATATCATGTGGAGGCAGAAATAAAAGAGCCTACTGTTATATATATGGAAAGACCGCTTAGAAAAGCAGAATATACCATCCACATAGAAGTCCCGCCAAATCCTTTCTGGGCTTCTGTCGGGTTGTCCATAGAGCCGCTCCCTATTGGAAGTGGAGTGCAGTATGAAAGCAGAGTTTCACTTGGATATTTAAACCAATCGTTCCAAAATGCGGTTATGGAGGGGGTTCTTTATGGCTGCGAGCAGGGGCTGTATGGATGGAAAGTGACAGACTGTAAAATCTGTTTTGAATATGGATTGTATTATAGTCCTGTAAGTACCCCCGCAGACTTTCGGCTGCTTTCCCCTATCGTATTGGAGCAGGCTTTAAAAAAAGCAGGGACAGAACTATTAGAGCCATATCTCCACTTTGAAATTTATGCACCGCAGGAATATCTCTCACGGGCGTATCATGATGCTCCAAGGTATTGTGCAGATATTGTAAGTACTCAGATAAAGAATGACGAGGTCATTCTGAAAGGAGAAATCCCTGCTAGATGTATTCAAGAATACAGGAACGATTTAACTTATTTCACAAATGGGCAGGGAGTCTGCTTGACAGAGTTAAAAGGATACCAGCCAGCTATTGGTAAATTTATTTGCCAACCCCGCCGCCCGAATAGCCGTATAGATAAGGTTCGGCATATGTTCCACAAGTTAGCTTAACAGCTTGCAAAAGTCATATAAAATGAGATTTGAAAGGATTAGAGACTAATTATGATGAAATGCGAATGGATATTGTGTCCTGTTTGTGGGAGCAAAACCCGTAATAAAATTAGGAAGGACACTGTTTTGGAGAATTATCCCCTTTATTGTCCAAAATGCAGACAAGAAAGATTGATTAAAGTTGACAACTTGAAGATAACTGTCATCAAAGAGCCAGACGCTTAAGACGCAGAGCCGATGAAATTGTGGAACAATTCACGAATCATCGGCTCTTTTTGTTTCGTATTTGAAAGAACAAACTCACCAAATAAAAAAAACGATATTCGGGTGGGTTATTTTGTTATACCCTAAATTACCCTCTGAATTTGTTTTTAAATTTGGAGGGATTTTTTTATGTCCTTTTTTCGGGCAGTTATCTATCTGCTCATACGAAGCAAAATTTATCAATACATAGCATATCAGAGAACGGCAGGAAACCAGTTAAAAAAATTTCTGCCAGTGCAACGGTACTTCTCACCTTGAAAGTAGAAGTACAATCTCCATACAATAGAATTACTATTTCCTATAACCGTAAAGGTCACAGAGCCTTTGCGGTTTTTCTTTTGTCGATTTTTGTTGGAAAGTGCCGTAGGGCTGTTTCTGATATTAACCGCATGGTAGCCGAAGCGGGGTGCAGGACAAGGAAAGACAGCGTGATGATGGTGGAAACGCTCATCACAGCTTCACCAGAATTTATGAACCAGTTACCGCCCGAAGAACAAAAAGCGTATTTCCAGACGGCTCTTGACTTCATTTCGGAGCGTGTTGGAAAGCAGAATATCCTCTCCGCTGTCGTCCATATGGACGAGAGAACGCCCCATATGCACCTCTGCTTTGTGCCGATTACGCCAGACAATAAGCTGTCAGCGAAAGCTATCTTAGGCAACCAGAAATCATTATCCGAGTGGCAGACCGCCTACCATGAGCGGATGTCCTCACGGTGGAATCAGCTTGAACGGGGGCAGTCCTCAATGGAAACCAAGCGGAAACACGTCCCCACATGGCTCTATAAATTAGGCGGCAGGCTTGATAAACAGTATGAAGAAATCGTGTCTGCCCTATCCGACATCAACGCCTTTAACGCAGGGAAGAAAAGGGATAAAGCGTTAGATTTACTCTCTGCATGGCTGCCAGACGTGGAGAAATTCTCTAAGGAAATCGGGAAACAGCAGGCGTATATCGACAGTTTGAAAGAGAGAATTGGGCAGGAATCAGACTATGCGGGGCGTATGCGTGATGAAAAGTACGAGCAGGAACTAAAGGTGCAGAAAGCGAATCAGAAGATATTTGAATTGCAGAGAACCAACGAGCAGATGGGGCGGCTGCTGTCAAAAATACCGCCCGAAGTGTTGGAAGAATTGCAGAAAAATCATAGAAGCAGAGCGAAAGAAAGGTAGATATGTGAATGAAGAAACAGGATTTTAAGGTGTTAAAGACCAAAGACTTGTACCCGTTCCCCGACAATCCGTTTCATGTGGCAGAAGATGAAACACTGTCAGAGTTAGCGGAAAGCATCAAGGAATTTGGCATTGTCACGCCGATAATCACACGCCCGAAAGAGGACGGGGACGGTTATGAAGTGATTGCAGGACAGCGGCGTGTCCGTGCTTCTGAACTTGCAGGGATAAATACCGTGCCTGCGTTTGTCCTGCCCTTAGACCGTGACCGAGCCATCATCACCCTTGTAGACAGCAATTTGCAGCGTGAGAATATCCTGCCATCGGAGCGGGCGTTTGCTTACAAGATGAAATCCGAAGCCATGAAGCGGCAGGGTTTCCGCACAGACTTAACCTCGTCACAAGTTGTGACGAAGTTGCGGACGGACGACAAGGTGGCACAGGGCTTCGGCGTGGGCAGGATGACCGTGCAGCGTTTTATCCGCCTGACGGAACTGATACCGCCGATTTTGCAGATGGTGGACGAGGGGAAAATCGCCCTCACGCCTGCGGTGGAACTGTCCTTCTTGAAGAAAGACGAGCAGGAAAACCTCTTTGCCACGATGGAGAGCGAAGAAGCAACGCCCTCACTCTCACAGGCACAGCGGATGAAACAGTTAAGCCAGAGCGGGCGGCTTGACATGGATACGATATTTGCGATTATGACGGAGGAAAAGGGCAACCAGAAAGAAACCTTGAAAATCAACACAAGCAAGCTGAAAAAATACTTTCCGAAGAACACAACGCCGAAGCAGATGGAGGAAACCATCATCAAACTTTTGGAGCGTGAGTTGCAGAGGAAACGCAACCGTGACAGCCGCTAATCTTCTTTTTTCGGGAAGTAAATACAGAGAGTTGAGGTATGGAGAATGAGAGAAATCCAGTATGAAATCGTAAAGGAAATCGCAGTATTGTCTACGGGCGACAGTGGCTACACAAAGGAAATCAATCTCATTTCATGGAATGGGAAAGAGCCGAAGTATGACATCCGCAGCTTTTCCCCGAACCGTGAAAAGTGCGGCAAGGGAATCACGCTGAACGCTGATGAAGCGGCGGCACTCCTTAAAGCATTACAGAAAGAATTAAACAGCGAGGATTAATGGTATCTGATTGGCAGGGCGGGGACATTTCCAAACTCTTCCCTGCCCTGTCTGGAAAGGAAGATTTAAGTATGGGCGAGGATAAGAAAGCAGATAAAAAGAGAAAGCGTATCGTGCCAAAAGCACCAGTGCAGATGATAATCAGCCGTGAATATGTCGGCACACAGACCGTTACAGAAGCGTTTGTCCCGATTATCTCCGAGGATATTCGGAAGAAGATTGCCGAGGGCGACACCTTCGACAATGAGGGGCTGTCCGCTTAGAATGTACGCAATGGGACATGAAAACAGATAGGACAGATACGGAGGTTTTACAGTATGGCAGGAATCAAAGAAGAAAAGAAAATCTATTTAGTCGGCATTTATTGCCGCTTATCTAAAGACGATGGTACGGATAACGAGAGTGCGAGCATTGCGACACAGAAATCCATCCTCACGGATTATGTGAAAAAGCAGGGATGGCACATAGCAAAAACGTATGTGGACGATGGTTATTCTGGTACAAATTTCCAAAGACCAAGTTTCCAGAATATGATAAAAGACATTGAAAGCGGTCTGATAAACTGCGTGATTACGAAAGATTTATCCCGTCTGGGGAGAAACTATCTTGATTGTGGGTTATATCTGGAAGTTTTCTTCCCAGAGCATAACGTGAGGTATATAGCGGTCAATGACGGCGTAGATACCTTGAATAAATCTGCTATGGACATCACGCCTTTCCGCAACATTTTAAACGAAATGTATGCCGCTGACATATCTGTTAAGATAAAATCGGCATATCGGGCGAGGTTTCAACAGGGGAAATTCATGGGAACTACCGCCCCTTATGGCTATATCAAAGACCCTGCCGACCACAACCATCTGCTGATAGATGATAAAGTGGCACATGTTGTAAAAGAGATATTCGACCTTGCATTAAAAGGGAATGGAGTTGCCAAAATTTGCAGACATCTTAATAAACAGCATATCCTACGCCCTGCCGCTTATGCGGCGGAGCGTGGCGAAACAGGCTTTGAACGTCATTTTGAGGGGAACGAGGACAAACGCTATATTTGGAGTGGGAACAGCGTGAGGAGCATTTTAAGAAGCCCGATATATGCGGGAAATCTTGTAGGCTACAAACGGATTGCCGCCAATATGAAAAGCAAGAAACGCCCCTCTAAGCTGCCCGAAGAATGGGAAGTGATACCCAATACCCATGAGGGAATAGTCACGCAGGAGGAATTTGATATTGTCCAACAGCTTATTACAAGTCGTAGGCTTCCACAGAACAAGGGAGGATTTGTAAATATTTTTGCAGGCGTTATCAAGTGTGTGGACTGCGGATGTGCTCTGCGGGCAATGAACGTACACAGGAGGAAACGCCCAGAGATTATCGACTGTGTACAGTATTCATGTAATAATTATGCAAGAAACGGAAGAAGCGAGTGTAGTGCCCACAATATAGAAGCAAGGGATTTATTCAATGCCGTTCTTGCCGACATCAACTGTTTTGCGGATATGGCAGTGAATGATGAAAAGGCGGTCAGGGCCATAGAAAAGCGGCTCACGGAAACAGACCAGAGCAGGGCGAAAGCATTAGAGAAAGAACGTAAGAAGCTGAACAAACGCCTTGCGGAACTGGACAGGCTGTTTTCCTCTCTCTACGAGGATAAGGTCATGGAGCGTATTACCGAGCGGAATTTTGAGATGATGTCGGGGAAATACCAGAAAGAGCAGCTTGAAATTGAAGCAAGGCTGAAAGAGGTGACGGAAACTCTTAATGAAAGCTACGAGAAATCACGGGGAATCCGTGACTTCCTCGCCCTTATCCGAAATTATCAAGGCTTAAAAGAACTGGATGCAACAGTTATAAACGCACTCATAGACAAGATACTTGTTTCGGAGCGTGAGAAGATGGCAGACGGAACAGTGAAGCAGGAAATCAAGATTTACTATAAATTCATCGGCTTTGTCGATGAATTACATATCATACCTACAAAACGGTGGGCAGCAATGCCCGCTAAAAATTGTACGGTGTGCGGCGTTGAATATGTCCCGGGCTCTGGTGCATCAAGGTATTGTCCTGCTTGTGCCAAGAAGATACGGAGGGAGAAATCAAACGAGAGCAAACGCAGGAGCAGAGAACAGAAAAGGATAGCATGTATGAACTGTCCGCAAAAAATGACCGACTGATCTGGAACAGCAGGAAGGACGTATTTTAAGACAGGGAAACCAGAATGACAAAGTAAAGATATTCCGGTATGTGACGGAGAACACTTTTGATGCGTATATGTGGCAGATTTTGGAGAATAAGCAGAAGTTCATCAGCCAGATCATGACCAGTAAATCACCAGTCAGGGCTTGTGAAGATGTGGATGATACGGCACTGTCCTATGCGGAAATAAAGGCACTTGCCACAGGCAATCCGTACATTAAAGAAAAAATGGATCTGGATGTGCAGGTGAGTAAGCTGAAACTCTTAAAGGCAAACCATACCAGTCAGATTTACCGTCTGGAATCCGATATTGCAAAGAATTTCCCGGTACAGATCAGTGCATTGAAAGAGCGGATTGCCGGGATGCAGGTGGATTCGCAGGTAGTAAAAAGCGTGGATTTACAGGATAATGACACGTTTGCCATGACGGTAGGGAATGTTCTTTATGAAGATAAGAAAGAAGCAGGCGAAGCGTTGATTGCCGCCTGTGCAGGGTTAAAAACCGTCAGCACCGGCGGAAAAGTTGGGGAATATCATGGGTTTACGTTATCTGCTTCCTACAATATGTTTTCCAATGTGTTTGAACTGACGATCAAAGGAAAATGCTCTTATAAGCTGGAGATTGGAAAAGACCCGGTAGGAAATATGCAGCGTATCCATAACACCCTTTCTTCTATCGACAGGAAGCTGACGGAAAGTGAGCAGAAATTGGAAACTGTACAACAGCAGCTTGCTACTGCACAGGAAGAGGTAAAGAAGCCATTCCCGAAAGAAGCAGAGCTGAATGAAAAGATGGAACGATTATCCGAGTTAAATGCCCTGCTGAACATGGATGAAAAGGGCAATGAGACGATTATGGCAGATGAGGATATTGGCAGAGAAGGAAGCAGCACAGACAGCAGGGATGCCGTAGAAGAAAAAGAACTTCCGGAAACAGCAGACAGAATCCATAAGCCGTCTATTCTGGAACGCTTAAAACAGGAGAAGGCACAGCAGAATACAGCGGAACCGACCGTTACACAGAAAGCTGCAAAGAAAAAACACGAACAGGAGTTATAAAAGATTTCCCGTCAGAGTTTTCTCTGGCGGGACATAAAATGGAGGGTTTGTTTATGGCAAATAATATAGAAAAACAGTTAAAAGAAATATCGGAACGGCTGGAGCAGGGAGTAAAAGAAATCTTTACTTCGGAGAGATATACCGAATATCTGAATACCATGTCAAAGTTCCACAATTACAGCTTTAATAACACGCTGCTGATCACCATGCAGAAACCGGAAGCAACACTGGTGGCCGGGTATCATGCATGGCAGAAGAAATTTAACCGTCATGTAAAACGTGGAGAGAAAGGAATCCAGATCATCGCACCAGCACCGATACGGGAGAAACAGGAGATTGAAAAGATCGACCCGGTAACAAAAGAGCCTGTGATCGGGGATGATGGACAGCCGGAAACAGAGATCGTGGAGATGGTGATACCGAGATTCCGTGTAACGACAGTGTTTGATGTCAGCCAGACAGAGGGGGAACCGATCGCAGAACTGGAGGTGCCGGAGCTTACCGGAAGTGTACAGTTTTATGATACGTTCATGCAGGCATTGCAGAATATTTCTCCTGTGCCGATCCGTATGATGAATGTGGAAGGGGATGCAAAAGGCTATTATCACCAGACAGAAAAATATATTGCGATAAAGGAAGATATGAGTAATGTACAGACGATGAAAACCGGAGTCCATGAGGTGAGCCACGCATTGCTGCATGACCGGGAAGTAATGGATGCGGAAGGAGTCTTAAAAGACCAGACAACAAAGGAAGTGGAAGCAGAAAGTATTGCTTATATTGTCTGCAACCATTTTGGTCTGGATACTTCAGAATATTCGTTTACCTATATCGCCAGCTGGTGCGAGAGCAGGGATATGAAGGCGTTGAAAGCATCTATGGATACCATCCGAAAAACATCGGCAGAGATCATTGGGAACATTGAGGAGCAGATGCATGAGCTGGAAAGAGAAAATACCATGCAATATGAAGAAAAAGAAGCATCTGCCACCAGACAAGAAAAACTGGAACAGGACAGTGCGGAAATGATTGATGAAACTTTGCTTTTTCATGGAGAAAGCGGTCGTTTTGCAATCTATCAGATGGATACGGGCGGAGAGCATACTTATCAGTTTATGGGGGTTGAATCGGCTAAAAAATTAGGCTATACCATTGAGGGGAAAGACTACAGGATGGTGTATGCGGCTCCGTGGACACCAACGATTACATTAGAGGATATTTTTGAGAGATTTAATATCAACCGCCCGAACGATTTTCATGGACATTCCTTATCGGTAAGCGACGTCATAGTTATAAACCGGACGGCGGAGACAAAGGCTTATTATGTGGATTCTTTCGGCTTTGAGGAACTTCCGGACTTTGTACAGCAGAGAATGGAGATGCTGGAAAATAATCATACCAGAGCCTATCCCCCAGTCTATAAAGGAACACTTGCTCAGGCAATGGAAGAAAGGGATGTAGATGCCTATCTGGATTCCAGAAAGTTAAACATTGATTGTAAGAAAGCAATCGAGGAAGCGATCGCATTAAAATTTGACGGATTGCATTTAGAGGAAGATGCCGCAACGCAAGTGTTAGAGCAGTTTGGAGAAGAACGTATGACGTTTGTTATGGCAAATACGCTCCGGGAACTTTCTTATGACGGCAGATTTTCCAGGCAGAACAAAGACTGGGCAGAACATATCGAAATCCCGGAAAATATCAATCAGGGGAAGAATCTGAATCAGGATTATGTGATAGAAAGCCATCCAGCAGTGTTAGATGGTTTTATTGATATGGCAAGGGCAGAGATCCGGATGCAGAAGATTGAACAGGCGTTAGATGAAGCGGAAGTTACCATTACAGCAGATACCAGAGGATTTGAAGCAGATGGACATGCGGGAACCTGGCATACGGTGGATGAAAGAGAGTATGCAGGGGAGAAGTTTTTCTTCATGGAACATGATGAGTATGGTTCAGATGTGGCAGGGATTATCGTATCGGAACATGGTCAGCTTATTGCAGAAGATCTCTGGAATGGGTATGATGCAGGAGCATTGGAAGCTATTTCAGAATATCTGCAGGAGAAAGGGATTTCTGTAGAGGGACTTATGCCGGAACTGGAGCCGGATGAACTGGCATATAAGATTGACGATAGGTATTTTGCAATCCAGAGAACAGAGGAAGGCTATGATTATACCTTTTATGCTTTGGATTATGATGAGATCGACGGCGGTGCCTATGATAATCCTGATATTTCTATGCGTCAGGCAATGGAAGATATTCTTGAAGATGAGGATATGTCCCTGGAAAATGCCGTTCCCGTTGACTATGAGGATTTGATGGCAGAAGTGGAAGAAGCAGGCGAACGGCAGATGCAGCTGGCACAGTTATTAAAGAATTGTCCATCAAGTATTTTTGAGGATTATGACAGGGAAAGAGCAGTGGATACCTGTGAGGGAATTGTAATGCAGTTTACCAAGAGCAAAGGGTATCTGACCGTACAGGCAACGGAAGAAGGCTATTTTTATATTTTTTATGATTCTGACCTGCACGAAATCCATTCCAATGATTATGACGATCCCAAAGTATCTGTTCAGAAAGCTACTTATGAAATCTTAAAAAGTGAAAGAATGGATGATATGGAATGTGTCAAAGTGGACTATAAAGAATTTGAGGCAATGACCATCCAACATTCAAAGGATTTACTACAGGCAGGTGAGCTTCGTGCGACTTCTGAGATTGGAAGAGATGAAGCAGCATTAAATGGTCTTAGCAGGGCAGAAGTGGAACGGGGTGTCTTGTATCACGCACAGGGTATTCTGGAAGATATGGGATTAGAAAATGAAGTAGAGCTGCTTGCAGCAAGGGTGCATGGTTCCAGAAGCAGAGAGGAACTTTACAGAGATGATTCTGACCTTGATGTGGTGCTTTCTTATCGTGGCAATATCCGGGAGGACAGTTTCTTCAATGAATTAAATGCTCATGGTATAGCAATGGCAGGTATTAAGGTGGACATCAATCCTATCGCAGAAGAAAGAATCACTCTGGCAGAATATATGAAAGAGTCAGAAGCCTATCTTGATCAGAAGGAAATCGAAAAGCTGGCGGTGGATTTAGATAATTTCAGCTATGAATATGACACTTACGAGTATAAAGATATCGTTGAGAACAGGGAAGAACAGGTGAAGAAAATCACAGAGGACATTCTGAATAAGAAAACAGGGTGTTTAAAGGACTGGTTGGTTGAAGTATCGGAAGAATCTGATATAGACAGCGATGTTATAACTGCCCGTTCTTTACTTTCCCGTCTGGAGGACGCAGAGAGATTTTCTATCTTTGACAAACAGCCAGAGCAGGAACAGCCAGAAGCCACGATCAGTTTTTATGTCGCAGAGTGCATGGAGTTTCCGGTCATGGGAGAGTACCATAATAACCTCACTTTAGAAGAAGCCATTAAAATATATGAGAGTATCCCAGCAGAGAGACTGCATGGGATTAAAGGAATCGGATTTGATCTGCAAGATGGTGATGAAGATTATTCCGGGGAATATGGACTCATGAGTGGAGACAGGATAGACAGGGATCTGATTGATATGATTCCACATTATAAGGAGAGTCCATTGGTACAGAAAGCAATCAACGATATGGAAAAGTATCTGAATGAGAAACATGGAAAAGTGCAGGAAGCAGAACAGACTGTGGAAGTGAAACAGGAAGTTCCAGAAGCACCAGTCAAGAAAGAATCTGTATCAGTAGAACCAAACCGGGAACAAAACAAAGAGCCTGCAAAGGGTGGAAAAGGAGAACTGAAAAAATCCGTGCTGCAGTCATTGAAAGAGTTTCAGGTAAGAGCAAAAGCACAGGAGCAGAAAGAAATGGCAACTGAAAAATCCAAAGCACATAAGAAGGGGGATGTAGAATTATGATGGATCTGGCAATGAACTTTGATACAGACGAATGCTTAGTGACCGCAATGTTTGATAAAGGCAACCGAAATGATACGATGGAAGCCATCGACAATATCATTCCATTTCTGAAAGGGGATGCGGATATGATCGGACTGGTCTGCAATACTATAAGAAAGCTGTTCTGCATGAGTGATGAAGAATATGAGATTTTTCTTATGGATCTGGAAGATTATAAAGTGGATTTGGAAGATAATTATAAAAAATAGAGAATATTTTGTGTGAATTAGTGTTAGATAGAATTTATTTAAATTGGAGAAAGTAGCCAATCCGATTGAGAAACTGGCACATATTATTAATATGATAAATTTTATTATTGGCTTTTAAATTTCACAATGCATCATAGTAAAATAAAGCGAGTATGTAAAAGAGCAGTGTAATTAATGATATAATAAAAAGCAAGAAAAATATTTTTGACTATCTTTTTGTACAATTTATTCGTTATATATAATAGAAAGTGCTTTCAGTAGAAAAAGGAGGAAAGAAGTGGATGCAGATTTTCTTTTGATTCACAAAATGAAAAATGGTGATGAAGAAGCTATAGAGGTATTCGTAAAAAAATACTATTCAACTATACGGAATTATTGTCGATTACATACATACACAGACTGTGATGCAGAAGATATTACTCAAGCAACATTTGAACACTTTTTTCGATCATTTAGATCGTATCATCATTTGGGAAAGACTGCTAATTATTTGTATGTGATTGCTCGAAATTTATGTCGGGATAGTTATAAGAAAAAAAGAGATATTGTGATGGAAGCGTTACCAGATAAGGGAGAAAATCCAATTGCTGTAATTGAGAATAAAATAGATATAGAAGAATCAATAAAAAAACTTCCAGAAGATTTGCAGGAAGTAGTTATTCTACATTATTTTCAGGATTTGAAATTAAAAGAAGTAGCAGATATTATTGGCATAGGACTTCCTCTTGTAAAATATAGGATAGGAAAAGCAAAAGAATTGTTGAGTGTTTATCTGGGGGATAAGAAATGATGATGACAGTTGATGAAAAATTGCATGCGTATGCAAAAAATCAGAAGGATAGAAATATAGATGAGAAAAAATTACAACAGACCATTATAAAATCGAAAGAAGCATATTGGGATGGAGAAATCGAAAGAAATATGTCATGGTTAGAATTTTTATATCAGCAAGCTTCGTATATACAGAAGCACTGGTGGTTTGCTCAAGGGGCAGTATTACTAATCCTTTGGATGACAATGTTCTTATCAGACAGTAGTATTTATACAAGGCGCTGCATGGGGATTTTGGCACCGAGTTTTGTAATATTGATACTTCCGGAACTCTGGAAAAATAGAAGCAATGGGGCTATGGAAGTAGAAGGTGCAACATTTTTTTCCATAAAGAATATATATGCCGCACGAATGCTACTCTTCGGCATGGTAGATGTTTGCCTATTGAGTGTGTTTTTGATAACCAGCACTTTTGTGTTACAGATTGCATTTATGGATATCTTAATACAATTTATTTTGCCAATGAATGTGACATGCTGCATATGTTTTCGATTACTTTGCAGTAAAGGAGATGATTATGTATCTTCCACATTATTTTCCTGTCTGATTTGGATCGCTGTTTGGACGCTTGTAGTTCTCAAAGATAGTATTTATGAGCATATATCTACATCAATATGGTGTGGAATGATGATATTATCTGTTTTATATTTGTGTTACAGTATTTGGCGAGTATGGAAATGCAGTGAAAGATATTACGAGAGTAATGGGGCAAGTGTATAAGACTATTATGGTGTCAATTACGAGAAATCACACAACGGTCGTAATCAGAGAAATGTGAGGAATTTGATTATGGAATTAGAATTGAAAAAATTAACAAAAGAATTTCAGGGATTTAAAGCAGTTGATGATATCACGTTGACGATGAGTAATGGAGTTTATGGGCTTCTTGGTGTCAACGGTGCTGGAAAAACAACGCTGATGAGAATGCTCTGCACACTTATTAAACCTACTTCGGGAAGCATATTATGTAATGGAAAAGATATTTTTGCATTGGATGGCGAATATAGGAGAATTCTTGGTTATTTACCTCAAGAATTTGGATTTTATCCGGAGTTTTCGGTTCATGATTATTTAATGTATATTGCGTCAATTAAAGGAATGCGAACAAGTATTGCACGAAAGCGTGTAACAGAACTTCTGCGGCAGGTTGGGTTGGCTAAAATGCAGAATAGAAAAATGAAAAAATTGTCTGGAGGAATGAAACGCCGTGCAGGGATTGCCCAAGCTATGCTAAATAATCCAAAGATTTTGATCCTCGATGAGCCTACTGCAGGTCTGGATCCGAATGAAAGGATACGTTTTCGAAATCTGATCAGTGAATTGTCACAGGATCGTCTCGTGCTATTATCAACACATATTGTGTCGGATATTGAATACATTGCCAACCAGGTGTTATTGATGAAAGATGGAAAGATTAGCCATTCAGGAACACAAGAAGAGATTATTCAGTCAGTACCAGTAAAAGTATGGAGTTGTGTAGTTGCAAATAATGAAGTTGAAATGTGGCAAAAACAGTTTAAAGTCTCAAATATGAAAACACTTTCGGATGGAATAGAATTACGCATTTTGTCTGAAAAATCTCCACACTATAATGCGAAAGAGGAAACGATGACTTTGGAGGACATATTCTTATATTATTTCGGAGAGAAAACAGGTGATGATTATGACGTATTATGAAATTAAAAAAGTTTTTTCAAAAAAAGGAAGTAAGGTTGCGCTGATATTTATTTTTATTGTAATTTCAGTAGTCTTGTCTTTTATCATCGGGGATAATAAATATGTGAATCATAATGGTGATGCGGAAAGTGGAATATCGGCTATGTTAAAGGTTCGTGAGTTGAAAAAAGAATGGTCAGGAGAACTGACAGAGGATGTGCTTAGAAAAATTATTGAAGAAAATGTCAGGATTTCACAGACACCGGAAGCAAAGTCGAATGATTTTAGACAGAATGATATAGCATATAGTCAAAGACAGGGTTTTATGGATATAAGGGATTTACTAAATTTTGATTATGGAGAGTTTAACGATTATAATTATTATCTGGCAGATTCTCTTTCTCCTGATGAAGCAGTAGATTTTTATTCTAATCGTATCAAAAATTTGAAAAATTGGTTAGAAACTGATGGAAAGGATCAGTTTTCTGAAAAGGAAAAAAGTTATTTAATAAGAGCGTATGAAAAAATGAAAACCCCTTTATATTATGATTATCAAGCGGGATGGAAAAACTTATTTCAATATTCACCCTCAATAATTATGATTTTGACATTGGTATTAGGTTTCCTTTGTGCAGGTATTTTTTCAGGTGAATTTCAGCTGAAAGCGAATGCAGTTTTTTATTCTTCTTATTATGGCAGAAATAAGGCTGTATGGGCAAAAGTGAAAGCAGGAGCAATCATAATAACGGCTATTTACTGGGCGGTTATGTTGTTATACACTATGCTTGTTTTGGGAATTCTTGGTGTAGACGGAGCAAATTGTCCCATACAGTCTAGTATGAGTGGGTGGAAGAGTATTTATAATATCACGAATGCTCAGGAATATATTTTGATAGTTCTTGGTGGATATCTGGGATGTTTATTTATGCAATCTCTAACTATGTTGGTTTCTGCGAAGACAAACTCATCAGTAATAGCGGTAATCGTGCCTTTTATTTTGATTTTTCTTCCATCATTTTTATCAGGAACAAGTCTACCATTATTGAATAAAATTTTGGGACTTCTTCCAGATCAAATGCTTCAAATGAATCAGGTAGTTAAATTCTTTAACTTGTATGAAATCGGAGGAAAAGTGTTTTGTGCAGTTCCTATTTTAATAATATCGTACTCCATTCTGCTATTATTGATTGTTCCAGTTATTTATTTTATATATCGCAGAAAAGAAGTTTATAATTAGATGAAGAAACATCTGTTAGAGGGAGTGAAAACATAGGAAAAATATTATTATTATCGTTTAAAGATAGTGAAGAAGAAATGATAGAGTCTGTTCTTGCTGCTTTGAAAACCGGACGAAATATATATTGTGATGAAAAAAATATAAATCCATTGAAAATACATTATGGAGATATTGTTATTTTATTAGCCACAAGAGAATTATTCCGAAAGCAGAAAAAAATAGATTTGTCTTTTACAGAGTTTGAAATTTTGCATTTATTAATGCGAAGTCCTGGAAGAGTGTTTAGTAAAGAACAAATATATGATATAATCTGGAATGAACCCTATTCGGGTGATTACAATGTTGTTATGCGACATATCTGCAACATTAGAGAAAAGATAGAAGATGATCCTGGACATCCGGTATATATACAAACGGTGCGCGGTGTAGGATATCGGTTTAACGGAAATTTAGGCAGCGAGTGAAATCGCTGCCTATTATTATGGTTTTACAAAGAAGGAAGTTTGTTATGAGAAGATCTTTGTATTTCAGGAGCATCCTGTTTGAGATATTTGGACAGGTTTTGATGTATCAATTCCAACTCTTTTATTTCTTGCTTAAAAGAAACGTATTGAGTATTTAGTGATTCCTTTCTGGAAATAAGATCTGCAATTTGCTCTTGTAACTTATTGGAATTAAGATGCTTCAGATCCATGCCATTTTCCTGTAAAATATGTTCAGCACCCGCGAAAAGAATAATTTGAGATTCATATTTACGGAAATAACGATCTGGATCTTTGGAGCTTTTATAATGGTCGTCGTAAATTTTATTTTTCTGATATTGTTCGGCATATTTTAGCATTTCTCGAAGATGGCGTATCTGAGACTCGAGAGAAACAACAGAGGTATTTACCTCTTTTTGCTGCATATGTAACAAGGCTATGCGGTCTTCAAGTTCTGAAAAATTATGTAGATTATGTGTGAACATCTTGTTATATTCAGCAGAGACAATTTTTAAATTTTCCTTATTTGCCCATTCCTGAAGTCCAATGTTTCCTGCTATATTGGGAGTGTTGGTGTCTATTAACTTATTACGAACAGAAGGAACAGTAGTTCTGTGAAGCTTATTATTAATGCGTTCTTTGATACGTTCCTTAGTAAAATTTTTTCCTAAAGATTTAGCACTTCCACGCACTGGATGGGACATATCGGGAGAACGAAAGGTAATGTATTTTCTGCTGTTTTCGCCAAATTCTGCGTTTTTTATTTCATATCCTTTAGCTTCCATAAATGTAAGAAATTCTGAATAAGTGGAAACGATTCGGATTGTCTGGTTGATATCTTTTCGCAGCTGCGCTTTCTTACTGGATTCAGATTTATTTGCAGCCCATTCATTGTATTTCATTCCCTTTTTACCATCTGGCATAATTGTGGACAGGTTATGTTCCTGGCATAAAGTGTCGCTGAGATTTCGTATTTTCCAGTAATTCTTTTTACAGTCATGATAATGAGAAAAAGTGATATTATCTGCAGAACAGAAAATTAAATGGTTATGTACATGACCTTTATCAATATGTGTTGTCAGAACATAGGAGTATTTTCCCTCCAGTAAGCGATCCGCAAGTTCTTTGCCAATCTGATGGGCTTCTTCATAGGAAACTTCACCAGGGGAAAATGCCTGAATCAGATGAAATGCCTTATTTGCATTATGTGCATCTCGGCAGTCATGTGTGTGATCCAAAGTGTATTTAAAGTCAAGAACTGCTGTTTCAGGAGAGCAGGCAAAGGAAGAAATATATAGTTTCTGGTCTGTTTTATCTGGATTGCAGATGTATTCTATTGCTTTATCAACGGTTGTTTTGATACCATGGATTTTTGTAACTGCCATATTTTTTCCATTAACTCCTTTATATCGTCCAGATCCTTTTGGTAAACTGCATTGGTGCTGTTTATACGATGGGTGATCTGATTCAAATTACTGCTGATATTTCCCAGCAGGGTATTCATTTTTCGGATATGAGAGTAGTCTACTTCATATACAAATCCATCTGATTGATATGATTCCACATTATAAAGAAAGTCCATTGGTACAGAAAGCAATCAACGATATGGAAAAATATCTGAACGAGAAACATGAAAAGGTGCAGGAAACAAAACAGACTGTGGAAGTGAAACAGGAAGTTCCAGAAGCACCAGTCAAGAAAGAATCCGGATCAGTGGAACCGAACCGGGCACAAAAGAAAGAGCCGGCAAAGGGCGAAAAAGGGGAACTGAAAAAATCTGTGCTGCAGTCGTTGAAAAAGTTTCAGGCAAGGGCAAAAGCACAGGAACAGAAAAATAAAGAAGCAGAAAAAACCAAAGCACATAAGAAGGGGGATGTAGAATTATGATGGATCTGACAATGAACTTTGATACAGACGAATGTTTAGTAACCGCAATGTTTGATAAAGGAAACAGAAATGACACAATGGAAGCAATCGACCATATCATTCCATTTCTAAAAGGGGATGCGGATATGATTAGGCTTGTCTGCAATACCCTAAGAAAGCTGTTATGCATGAGTGATGAAGGCTATGAGACTTTTCTTATGGACTTGGAAGATTATAAATCGGAACTGGAAGAGAGGGAATGAATTCAAGCCAGAGTGCAGTATAGCAGGTGAAAGATGAGAAGCGAAGGAAAAAGTGTCAGCATTGAGAAGTGTTAACAGGTATATATTGGAAGAATTCAGCCAGGGGAACTCTGGCTGATATAAAAACACATCTGCAGAAATAGTGACTGAAGAAATTTTGAGTAGTGGAATTGGGAAGAAGTATTTAGATACTATAATAAAGAGATTAGCTGGCTTGTATACTAACAGAGAGGACATAGTAAACAGATTTGCGTTATTATCAGGGATTGTAGGGAGATTCCGAAGAGCTTTTGTTCAGATGATGAAACAATAGGATTGGTACAGGAAATATATGGAACAAAAGTTAATAAAGGGATTTGTTGCGTTTTCTGCTATAATAATCTGCCAGCAAAGAATGTGTTGTCTGAATATGTTTGTGATTATAAGAAACGAGCAGGGTTATTTCAAAGATCAGCAGATTTAGAGTAGTTCTTTTTTTTCTGAGAGAAAATTAAAAATCGTTTTTGGTTCTTCTGGAGAGTGATTATAGCGTTTGGGAAACATCCGGAGAAACCATTACCTCAGAGTGTCGTAAAGTTCTTTATCAAAGAAGGCTTTGAGATGCCCTTTCTTTTTTATGCAAATCTTTTCTCTTGTCTACATATATAAACCTAAGAAAAAGCTTGACGTTTAAATATTACAAGTGTAATATTTAAGAAAATATGAAAAAAGGAGAAATAAAACTATATGAGAAAAAAGAAAAGAAAAAAACACACGAAGATTATTACAAAAATAGTTTTATTTAGCGGTATATTGATTGGTGGTGGAATCGGTATTGTAACAATAATGAATTGTAATGTTCCTGAAAAAAGACTAATGGAATATATGAAATATATTGAAAAAGGGGAATATGAGCAAATGTATGCCATGCTGGATCAGAAAAAAAGCAGCATGAACAGTAAGGAAGAATTTATAGAACGTAATTCTAAAATATATGAAGGCATTGAGATGTCTGATCTGTCCATAACCGATATTACAGTAAAAAGACAAGAAAACGGAAATGCGGCAGTTTCCTATACAACAAATATGCAGACTGCTGCAGGAAATGTAGAATTTACCAACGATGCGGTATTTTCACATGATTGGACAGGATATCATTTAATCTGGCAGGATCAGTTGATTTTTCCAGAGTTATCTGCAACGGATAAAGTTCAGGTAACGTCAGAAGAGGCAAAGAGAGGAGATATTTTAGACAGAAATGGTCGTCAGTTGGCTGGAGAGGGAACTGCATCTTCGGTAGGAATTGTTCCGGGCAGGATGGAGAACAGAGAAGATACAATAAAAAAACTGGCAGAGTATCTTGGAATTGGAGCAGACGAAATTGAGGATAAGTTAAAAGCCGGTTGGGTAAAAGCAGATTCTTTTGTACCAGTAGCAACAATTCCTAAAATACAAGAGGTCGATCTTTTGACAGTGAATCCGGATAAAACTGTTCTGGAAGAAAAAGAAAAGCAGGACACATTATTGAAGATTCCAGGTATTATGTTATCTGATGTAAAAGTACGAACTTATTATCTAAAAGAAGCTGCCTCTCATCTGGTAGGGTATGTACAGGCGGTTACAGCCGAAGATTTGCAGGAACATAAAGGGGAAGGGTATCGTACAAACAGTGTGATTGGAAAGACTGGACTGGAAACGCTTTATGAAAAAGAACTAAAAGGAACAGATGGGTGTGAAATCTGTATTGTAGATGCAAATGGAAATAAAAAAAGTGTTATTGCATATGAGCCTAGAAAAGATGGAGAAGATATCCATACTACGATTGATGGTGATCTTCAAAGTACTCTTTATGAACAATTTAAAGAAGACAGAGGATGTTCTGTAGCTTTGAATCCTTATACAGGGGAAGTATTGGCGTTGGTAAGTACGCCATCTTATGATAATAATGATTTTGTACGTGGAATGGACAACAGCCAGTGGAGTGCATTAAATGAAAATGAAGACAGGCCTTTATACAATCGCTTTCGCCAGACATGGTGTCCTGGCTCAACTTTTAAACCTGTAATTGCTGCAATTGGATTAAAAGTGGGGGCATTTACTGCAAATGACGATTTTGGAAATGAGGGTCTGGCGTGGCAGAAAGATTCCTCGTGGGGAGATTATACAGTGACTACACTTCATGATTATGAACCTGTGATCTTGAAAAATGCGCTTATTTATTCAGATAATATTTATTTTGCAAAAGCAGCATTAAAAATTGGTGCGGATCAACTGATGCAGTCTCTAAATCAAATAGGATTTAATCAGGAACTTCCATTTGATATTAAAATGTCAGAGTCCCAATATTCTAATATGGACAAGATAGAAACAGAAATCCAGCTTGCTGACAGTGGGTATGGACAGGGACAGATTCTGGTAAATCCTTTGCATCTTGCAAGCATTTATACGGCTTTTCTAAATGATGGAAATATGATAAAGCCATATCTTCACGCGGATGGTGGAAGCACTTCCAGTGAAATCTGGATAAAAGATGCTTTTTCACCACAAATTGTTTCGGAGGTTATGGAGGGGTTAGAGGGTGTAGTGAATAACCCGGAAGGAACTGGTTATGGAGCATGCCGGGAAGACATTAGATTAGCAGGAAAAACCGGAACAGCGGAACTGAAAGCTACAAAAGAAGATACATCTGGAACAGAAATTGGCTGGTTTACAGTTTTTACTACAGATAGAGATACAAAGAATCCTATTTTGCTCATCAGTATGGTAGAGAATGTGAAAGATATTGGAGGAAGCGGTTATGTGGTGGAAAAGGATAAGGCGATACTGGATGAATATCTTGGTAATGAATAATTTTTACCTTTAAATATTACAAATGTAAGAGGAAAATGATATGAAAAAAATTTGGAAAATATTTGTGGGAGTTATTTTTCTTGCTGTCTGTAGTGGATGTGGCATAAAGAAAGAGCAGAAAAAGACAATTGAAGATACGAAAGAAAAAATTTACAGAGAGTGTGAAATGCTAGCAGAAGGCTATCGGAACATATATGAGAATGCTGTGAAAGAAAATGCACTATATGAGCTGAGTACAATACAAAAAAGTATGGATTATTTTGGAAAATATGGATATGCAGTAATTGATTCCTACAATCAGCTGGATATGGTTCAAAGTATTAAAGTAGATGATTTTTTGAAAAAAGCAGAAAAAGAGAAGAATGGAAAAACTACTATATTTCAAGTTATAGCAGGGGATCATTTTATCCGGTATGATCTGAAAACCAAACAGGGGAAAATAGACGTTGAAGTAAGCTCTTTTAAATGGAAAGAGGACACTTGGCAGGAAACATATTATCATGAGTTTAGAGCTAATTCATGGAAATATACAGAAAACGGGCATTTCTTTATAGAAGAATATCATCCGGCAGGATATGATGGACCGTCTGGATATCGGGACTTTCGGGTAGCACCGTTAAATAAAAAATGTCGGGAGTTGAATCGAAAATATATACTTCCTTTTGGATATACACTTAATAAATTGTTTACTTCTAATTGGAGTGAAAAAAATTATGATGGAATAAATTTTTATGATGTTTTTGATCGTTTACTTTCAATGGAAGAAAAAACTGATGAATTTAAGGAAGGAAAGACTTATGAAATCCCAAAAGAATCATTTGAAACGATATTTCAAAAATATTTTAATATAAGCGCAGAGATACTGCAGACAGGAACGGTATTTCACACAGAAATACAGACATATCGGTATCGAACCAGAGGAATCGTATATGATTTTGCTCCCACACCATATATTCCATATCCGGAAGTTGTTTCCTACATAGAAAATCAAGATGGAACAATAACACTGGAAGTAAATGCGGTATGGCCACAAAAAGAATTAGATCAGGCGTTTTGTCATAGCGTAACCATTCGGCTGTTAGATAAAGATAGATTTCAATATGTATCCAATTATGTATCAAGGTCAGAAATAGAGGTTACCTGGTATACAGAAAGATTATCAGACGAAAAGTGGGAGGAATGTTATGGAGATAATTGATATGATTACAAAAAGAAAACTGAAAAAGATGATGAGCGTTTTATTTATTTCGGGATGCTTTTTCATAGGAAATACAAAATGTAAAGGGGCTGATTTAGAATATATTTCACAGGAAACTGCGAATTATGCTGTACAAGAAAGAGGATATGATTTGCCAGTAGATGAAGTCGTGAAAGAAGAAGCTATTGAAGATTGTAAGAATGTTATGAATCAGATGAAAGTCATTTATCAAAAGGCGGATAAAGGGACTTCATCGAATATAGTAGTTTCTGAGACAGTAATGGAAGAAATGCAGGAAGTATTAAAGGAAAAAAATGTCCCCGTTATTACATCAGCACCGTATTCAAATATGGCTAATTATTCTAAAATGGAAGAATTTCTTTTCAGGGCAGAACAGGATCTGACAGGAGATATCGTCTTATATAGGATTAACAGGGATGGTGGGATAGAAAGACTCAAATTCAATTATGATGGGACAGATATGTATTTGCTGGCTGTGAAAGCTGTTTGGGGTATGAATGACAATCCATCTATTGTATATGTTTCGTATACAAGGATAGAAGAATGGAAATATACAGAAAAAGGCTGGTTTGGTTATACGCTATGCGTTCCAAAGTATCCGGAAGTATCAGAAGCGGTTGATGGCAGTTCTATGATAAGAATTAAACCTTTAAGTGATGAATGCAGGGAAGTTTCAAAGAGGTGTGTGTATTTGCTTGGATATCAGGGGAATAATCTTTTATGTTCTGATTGGGATAGATCTGATATGGAAGGGTTAGATTATAATGGTTTATATGAATATTTATATCGAATGAAATACGGGGAGAGATATGAGTTTTCAGGTAACTCAAGTGGAATTCCGGCAGAAGAGTTTGAAAATCTGATAATGGAGTTTTTGCCGATAACAGCAGATCAAATTAAAAAATGGGCAGTATTTGATTCGGAACATCAAACTTATGACTGGGAACGATTAGGCTGTTTAAATTATAGCCCTACTCATTTTGGAACATCTTTACCGGAGGTCGTTGAAATAAGAGATAGCGGAGAGGGAAACAGTGTGTTGGTTGTTGATGCTGTATGTGATACATTTATATGTAATGATGCCGTTATTACAAGTGAGCTGACTGTTAAGTTCAACGATGATAAGAGTTTTAAATATATGGGGAATAAAATTCTGAATAATGGTACGAAAGAAGTTCCCAAATATCAATATAGAATAAAAAGAAAGAACTGATAACAACTATCAGCCCTTTCATATTTGTTAATTCCATATATGTAATTTTTTTAAGATATCAGAAGTGATTTCAAATGCTTTTTTGCCAGTTGCATTAGAATCACTTTGGATATTGGTTGCAAAATAATAGCTGTTATCGGAAGTTTCTACATATCCGATAAACCAGCCGTTGATATCCTGTCCGTTGACACGACCGGTTCCAGTTTTTCCGTAGAAATTACCATTAGGTGTACTGGCAATTTTTATAGCATTTTTAACAGAAAATACATTTTGAGAATTTAGATGGAATTCATTTGTGTTAAATTTTTTTAATAATGTTACTTGCTCTAAAGGCGAGATTTTTAATGAAAAATCGGACCAGTATAAATCCAGATTTGAACTGGTTGTTTGGTTTCCATATTCTATTTTATTCAAAAATTCCTGGACTCTGTTAATTCCGAGCTGCGAATCAATTGCCTGGAAATACCAGTTAACGGAATTTTGCATAGCAGAGTTTAAATCCTGATCAGCTTCCCAGGATGAAAAAGGAAAGGCATCACCATTCCATGTCATGGAAGAGTGTTCTGGTGTGATGATTCCGGATTCCAACCCTAATAATGCATCGTATATTTTGTAGGTAGACTCTGGCGGAATACGTTTGGTGGCTTCTTCAAGATCGTATATTTTCCAGGAATCCAAATTATTGTCATACAAAACAAATGATCCATCATATGTTCCAAATGTTTCGGATATATCTAACAGGGAGATATTTTTGTCTGTATCACTAAAATGATATACGCTTTGAGTAGAGGCATCAACGGATAAAATGGGTGTACATCCAATAAAAACAGCACTAATGACCAGATAAATTATCAATGCTCTCATTTTTTGATAAAGAGTTTCTTTCCTAAAAACGGCGATGTTGAGAATACGTCGTTTCATCTGCCTGAAATTTCCGGACATTCCAACTGCCAGTGGAGAGGAAAAAGAGGATATTTTTTCTGCAAAATTAATCAGTGTAGTTCCATAAGCTTGGTATTCATCAGCAGAAATCATCTGCAATACAGCAGAATCACAGGCTATTTCACGGTCACAGAGAATTTCTTTTAAAGTGTACCAAACAAAAGGGTTAAACCAGTAGAGTATATTACTTATGACCATGAGGAAGCCAATAAATGTATCTTTGTGACGGTAATGCTGTAATTCGTGTAGCAGCATAAAACGCATATCATCAGGATTCAGTTCGGAAATTAAATGGATGGGAATGTAAATTCTGGGATGTATTATTCCGATTAAAACTGGTGATTTTAAAAATGCAGTACTGTAGACTGATACTGGGTGAGAGATTTTAAGTTCCTTTAAACAATTGTAATAAATAGTTTTTACCTGCTGATTTTGAAGCGGGAGAGCAGATCTTTTTATGGAACGTACATAGTTTAATGAATGAAGGGTGAGGACTGACATAATCATAACACCCGTTATCCATATTAGAAAGAGTATGGTATTCAAGCCTCCAGAAAATTGACTACTGATGGAAACTGAAAAATCATTCACCTGGTTTAACAAAATATTTTGTGTATTACTGGTAAGTTCGGATAGCGTGTCGGTACCAGAGTTAAGTCCTGAGTCAGTTTGAAAAAAATGTAACCATGAAAAAAGTTGTGAGCCATGAATCTGTACAGGAAAAAATGGCACGGCAAGTAATAAAAATAAAAGAAAACAGAGATAGTACTGTGTAGTCGCAGATAAATATTTTTTCAGAAGTTTTTTTGTTCCGATTATTACAAGTGTAAAAATACATATGAAGATATTACTGATTAAAAAGTGGATGATCCAGTTGCTCATTCAAAACCTCCTATTTTTGATGTTTTGATAATAAATGGCGTAAGTTATCAATTTCTGTTGAAGAGAGCTTATCGTCTTCAAGGTAAGAAGCCAGCATAGAAGAAAGATTTCCATTATAATATCGCTTTAAAAAAGAATTGCTTTCCTGGCGTATATATTCATCTTCTTGGACTAATGGAGTATAGACAAATACCCGGCTTTGTTTTTCGTAGGAAAGAGCTTTTTTGGAAACAAGTCTCTTGATAAGAGTTTGAATTGTTTTTGGACTCCAGCTGGTAGTTAGAGTAAGTTTTTCTGTAATTTCATTTGTATTGATGGGAGCATATTTCCATACAATTTTCATAACTTCAAATTCGGCTTCTGAAATCTGGGGTAGTGACATAATAAAATCCTCCTGCTAAATCCTACATATGTAATAAATATATTATATTACTTGTAGAAGAAAAAAGTCAAATGGCAGATGATATATAGAATATAAAATTAATAATGTAGAGGCAATAAAGGTGAAAAAGATAGAAATTATTGAGAGAATCACAGATGCTAATGGAAGCATAAGTGAAAACATATTGACTAGCTGGGAACATAAAAACCAATTCATACCGGAAATTATAAGGTTTGGAGAATTAAAAATATATCTACAGGAACGAATTGTTAAAAAGAATGATAGTGATGTTCATCTTTCAAAATATGAATATGATATTTTACTTCTTTTAGCGAAAAGTCCAGGTAGAATATTTGGAAAAGAAATGGTTTATGATCTGGTATGGAATGAACCTTATTCCGGTGATTATAATGTGGTTATGCGACATATCTGCAATATCAGAGAAAAAATAGAAGATGATCCTGGACAACCATTATATATACAAACAGTACGAGGTGTAGGATATCGGTTTAATGGGAATTTAGGCAGCGAGTGAAATCGCTGCCTATTATTATGGTTTTACAAAGAAGGGAGTTGGTTATGAGAAGATCTTTGTATTTCAGGAGCATCCTGTTTGAGATATTTGGACAGGTTTTGATGTATCAATTCCAACTCTTTTATTTCTTGCTTAAAGGAAACGTATTGAGTATTTAGTGATTCCTTTCTGGAAATAAGATCTGCAATTTGCTCTTGCAACTTATTGGAATTAAGATGTTTCAGGTTTATACCATTTTCCTGTAAAATATGTTCAGCACCCGCGAAAAGAATAATTTGAGATTCATATTTACGGAAATAACGATCTGGATCTTTGGAGCTTTTATAATGGTCGTCGTAAATTTTATTTTTCTGATATTGTTCGGCATATTTTAGCATTTCTCGAAGATGGCGTATCTGAGACTCGAGAGAAACAACAGAGGTATTTACCTCTTTTTGCTGCATATGTAACAAGGCTATGCGGTCTTCAAGTTCTGAAAAATTATGTAGATTATGTGTGAACATCTTGTTATATTCAGCAGAGACAATTTTTAAATTTTCCTTATTTGCCCATTCCTGAAGTCCAATGTTTCCTGCTATATTGGGAGTGTTGGTGTCTATTAACTTATTACGAACAGAAGGAACAGTAGTTCTGTGAAGCTTATTATTAATGCGTTCTTTGATACGTTCCTTAGTAAAATTTTTTCCTAAAGATTTAGCACTTCCACGCACTGGATGGGACATATCGGGAGAACGAAAGGTAATGTATTTTCTGCTGTTTTCGCCAAATTCTGCGTTTTTTATTTCATATCCTTTAGCTTCCATAAATGTAAGAAATTCTGAATAAGTGGAAACGATTCGGATTGTCTGGTTGATATCTTTTCGCAGCTGCGCTTTCTTACTGGATTCAGATTTATTTGCAGCCCATTCATTGTATTTCATTCCCTTTTTACCATCTGGCATAATTGTGGACAGGTTATGTTCCTGGCATAAAGTGTCGCTGAGATTTCGTATTTTCCAGTAATTCTTTTTACAGTCATGATAATGAGAAAAAGTGATATTATCTGCAGAACAGAAAATTAAATGGTTATGTACATGACCTTTATCAATATGTGTTGTCAGAACATAGGAGTATTTTCCCTCCAGTAAGCGATCCGCAAGTTCTTTGCCAATCTGATGGGCTTCTTCATAGGAAACTTCACCAGGGGAAAATGCCTGAATCAGATGAAATGCCTTATTTGTATTGTGCGGATCTCTGCAGTCATGTGTATGATCCAAAGTGTATTTAAAGTCAAGAACTGCTGTTTCAGGAGAGCAGGCAAAGGAAGAAATATATAGTTTCTGGTCTGTTTTATCTGGATTGCAGATGTATTCTATTGCTTTATCAACGGTTGTTTTGATACCATGGATTTTTGTAACTGCCATATTTTTTCCATTAACTCCTTTATATCGTCCAGATCCTTTTGGTAAACTGCATTGGTGCTGTTTATACGATGGGTGATCTGATTCAAATTGCTGCTGATATTGCCCAACAGGGTATTCATTTTTCGGATATGAGAGTAGTCTACTTCATATACAAATCCATATAAGATCATTTTCCGTAGAAAGGCAGATTTGCTTTTCATCCTGGAAAGACGATATTTTTCTTCTAAAATGTATTGTTCGTCATCATTCAAATAAAATTGTACGGGATGAATTCTGGTACGTTTGCTCATTGAAATCCTCCAATTCGTTTTTTTCTATAAAAAAGAGTACAAAAAAACTGTCTAACCAGTTCGGCTATGACAGTTATGGTACTTGGTTTTTTGTTGGTTTGGACAGATGTATCTGTAAGTTATTTTAACAGGACTGGGTGAAAGCGTCAAATTAAGAAATTATAAAATATGAGAGGGCCAGGGATACTCCCTGATACATTTTGGTAGAATGAACCGGAAAGGGAATTTGACAAAATGAGCCAGTTGTCATGACACTGGCAGTGCTTGCTTCTTTTGGGGTGTAGCCTGCAAAGCAGGCTATGCAAAAGCTATAAAACATAAATGGAACTGTGAGAAGTGGTTGAGAATATAATCCTGATAGCGTATAATCAGAGCAAGAAATCGTAAGTGAGGGATAAATTTGAAACGTGAGGAAATTTTTCAATATGTGAAAGAGCAATATGGAACGGAACCGGAATATTTATGGAAAAAAGATCCTGATTCTGCGGTGCTTCGACATAAAAATGGAAAATGGTATGCTATAATTATGGCAGTGGAAAAGAAAACACTGGGATTAGAAGAAGATGGAAAAATTAATATCCTGGATGTAAAATGTGACCCTGATCTGGTTGGGATGTTAATTCAAACGTATGGATTTTTACCGGGGTATCATATGAATAAGCGACACTGGATTACGATTCTTTTGGATGAATCTGTCAGTGAAGCTAAGACGCTAGATTTTCTGGATATGAGTTATGATTTAATTGACAGTGGGAAGTAATTAAAATTAAAAAGGAAGCCTTTCAGAAAAATCTCTGATCGGCTCCCAGGTATTCATTCTGGATATGTATAAGTTGATCTTTGCAACAGGATATTTTCCCAATCTCGTTCATGGCGCAACACTCGGAGAATATGAATCTCTTTTGTTTCTTCCATTATAATATAAAAAATAATAGATGGCGGAAAAGCTCTTTTATGTATGGAATATCCTCTGTACAGAATTTGAGTTCGGGGAAAGGCAGTACTGAACTGGCCTAAATTCTGCATTTGTTCTTTCAGATCAGATTGAAAACGGTCAGCACGTTGCTGGCCGAATTCTTCTTCAATATAATCTGCAATGTCTGTGACATCGTAAATTGCTTCCCAGGTTAAAATAATTTTATATTCTTGCATTTCTTCGTGCATCCCTTAATTCTGTGATTTTGCGAAAAGCATCTTCCAGTGGCAATTCACGACCAGCTTCCATATCATCAATTCCCCGGTCTAACATGCGGAGAAGATGATTGTTTTCCTGGTTTTTATCGGTTGTAGGGACTTTTTTTGTTAATTCCATGAAATCACTCCAATCATACGGTTTATAAATAGTGTATGTTGTTCAGAAGTATCTATCCATAGTTTAGCATAGAATGGGCAGCAATACAATTGAATTATTTTGCAGGAGCGTCCGTCAGACCAAGAAGATATTCGCAGGAAACATTAAATACTTCGGCCAGTGCGACAACTTCGTAGTCGGGAACGAAACGTGTGCCTTGTTCAATTCGCAGGATTGCCAGATCATTAAAATCATATCCTGCAAGTTGTAATTTGGCAGCGAGTGTTTTCTGAGTAAGATTATGAGCCTTTCGTAATTCTTTTACCCGTTGTCCTATTCTGTTTTTACTGTTCGTTTTTTATCCCAATAAATAATCATTCTGATCCTCAAAAGTTTCTAAAGATGAAGTATTATTATTGATTTTAAGGAAAAATATTGTTACTATACTTCTAAAGATGAAGTTTTGGAAAGTTTATTTGATTTTTGAAATAAGAAAATGATAATGCTGCCTGTAATGAGAAATAATTCTAGTGAGAGGTGGAAAGAAGATGAATGAATTTTATGAAGCAGTATCGAATTTATTTGAGGAATTGCGCTGTGACTCCGGAGAAAGAGAATATACAGTACAGCCGGAAGAATGGAAAGAAGCAGAGAAGAATTTGAAACAAATACAAAAGAAGCTGCCACTACATCTGGAAAAAATCCCAGAGCGTGAGCAGAATTTCTGGAATAAATATCTGGATCAGTTAGAACATTTCCATTATGAAGAGGAGCAGCGGGCTTATTACCAGGGAATGATGGATGTAGTTGAGTTTCTTATTAATATAGGGGCAATAAAGAAATCCACGAATGTTAAGAGAATGATAGAAAAATATGCACGTTAAGAGTGGCGGTATGGGAAACCATACCGCTTCTTCAGAATAATTCAGATAGAATTCAAATGAATTTCAGGGATCTTGTTTATCGTGGTCTGTAGGAATTTTGTATGTGCGCAGGTATGCTTCTACGATGGCAAGGATAGCGGTAATTTGCTCATCGTTGCATTTTGACAGGTACATGAGCAGGCGTTGATAATCAAGATTATCTGTATGATTGTTTGGATAAAACAATGGTTCAGGAGGAACATTTAAAGCGCGTACCAGTTTTCTGATTTTATGAAAACTGGGAACTCGGCCCCCATTTTCAATTTCCTTTAAATATCGGCTGGACATTTCTGCTTTTTCAGCTAATTCTTCATAAGTCAATTTTTGCTCGTGTCGGGCGTTCTTAAAAAACAATCCCAGTTCTTTATCTGTTTGTTTTGGCATATGATACACCTCCATATTTAGTGTATAGTTCCCTTTCTTGAAAGAAAATGAACTAATATTTCACTAAAAAAGAGGGTGATATTTCACTTTTTAAAAGACATATAAAATTCTGAATTTCCGTAAAACAGATCCGGAGGTATAGGAAAGATTAAGAATTTTATTGTCTGGTATCATATCCGTCATTACGTGACGGATGAAATAGATAAATAGTTCAAAAAAGCAAATAAATTTCTTTACCTCAAAAAGTGAATTATATGCCACAAAAAATGATGGCAAAATATTATCTTTTGATATAAATAGCGTCCGATGGGCTAAAAACTACCCATTAGGACGTTTTTTATATACCTCAAAATACAGGAAAAACAATTTTCTCGTATTTATTAAGAAATTTTTTAAAAATTTCTTCCCACACCCCGACAAATGCACTCATCCGTTTGGGATATGTGTGAAGGGGAAGCAAGAACTTTGCTTATTGCCTACCGGCGGGGAAGGAGGTGAACTCTTATGGAGCAATCCTCTTTTCAAGATGAGCAGACAGTCAGACATCAGTTTGATTCTCTGTGCAAGCTGGCATTGAAAAGTGAAGTTATTAATTATGAAAAGCATATGGCATATCGCCAGAAGTATGAAGTGATGTTGTCAGAATTATCAGAAAAGGAGTTGAGCAGACTTTTTATAATGGATGAGCATGAAATGGAAACACATCGTTTTCAGGTCCTGGGTTACGACATAGAAGTCAAAGATGCATTGATTGCTGAAGCACTGCAGACACTTACTGAAAAGAAAAGGAATGTTGTGTTATTATCATATTTTATGGATATGAGTGATGCAGACATTGCCAGAGAAATGAATCTTGTACGCAGCACAATTAATGAGCATCGTAGACGATCACTGGAACTGATGAGAAAAAATATGGAGGAATCTGCAAATGAAAAAAAGTAAAAAACAGAAATGCGCATTTGATTTGCTGCCATTCCATGTTATTGAGGCAGCATCAACTGGTGATACTGAGGCAATCCAGGCAGTGTTGAAGCATTATGAAGGGTACATAACAGTTTTGGCTACCAGAAAAATGTTTGACGAATTTGGACAGGTGCATTACTGTGTAGATGAAACTCTGCGTCAACGCCTGGAAGCAAAACTGATTACTAAGACCTTGGGATTTGATACGAAATCATATGTAAGGAAAAGTAATCAGTAAAGGGAGTATTTAATATAGATTCCTTTTCCCCTTCAGGAATTTTTGTACCTTGAAAATTGTATATTGTTTTACATACAGGACGTGAAGATATGTAGAGCCACTAGGTAAATCCGCCATAATATATCTGCTCTGTTAATGGAGTAAATACGAGGAAATGCTGAAATATAACATTGAAGTAAAGGTATGGAGCGAGAAGAATTTGACAAAATGTGTAGCAGCTGCACAGGGCGACGAAGCATATCTGTGATAATGATACTTCCAGAAAAAATCTGGTCATATTTAATGACGGTGCAAAACCGATGTGGGCAGAGTACTGAACTGCCACCTGTATTGTAATTTTATCTGCCGATGACAGTGTATAAAATTGTAAATTGTCATGGGCAGATAAAAATGTTTTGTCCAAAGAGAAAAGGAGGAGAGAAGAGTGGCGATTAAAATTGAAAAAGGTAAGATTCCAATTTGGGAAAAATATATGCTTACGGTGGATGAAGCAGTGCAATATTTCGGAATAGGTGAAAAGAAAATAAGGATGCTTATTTCGGAACATCTAAATTCAGAATGTTGCTTTACAGTCCAGGTGGGGTGTAAGTCATTGATTAACCGTAAGAAATTTGAGGCCTTTCTGGATCAGACTACGTCTTTGTAAAAAATATACGAACAATTTAGCACTTTAAAATGGAAATGTTAGCCCTGGTATGATATAATACCTATATCGTGCTAGGGCTTCTTCGTAGAAAGGGGCGAAGACGTTTGGGTAAAACAAAACGTGACCAAAAACGACGAGATAAAAAAGGTCGAATTTTACGAAACGGAGAAAGTCAGAGAAAAGATGGAAGATATGCGTTTGTATATACAGATTGTTATGGAAAGCAGAAGTTTTTGTATAGTTGGAAATTAGAGCCAACAGATTCTCTGCCAACTGGATGCAGACCATGCTTAGCTCTAAGGGAAAAAGAAAAAAATATCCAAAGAGATTTACATGATGGTATAGTACCTTACGGAGGAAATTTAACAGTTTTGGATTTGGTTCAAAAATATATTGGACAAAAAAAGGGGGTTCGTCATAATACTCAGGCGAACTATGATTTTGTGATCAATATAATAAAAAAAGAAGAATTCGGAACCAGAAGAATAGATAAAATAAAATTGTCGGATGCAAAAGCATGGTTTATTAAGCTGCAAGCAGATGGAAGAGGATACAGTTCCATTCACAGTGTGCGTGGAATTGTAAGACCTGCATTTCAGATGGCAGTTGAAGATGATTTACTGCGCAAGAATCCTTTTGAATTTCAATTATGTACAGTTGTCGTAAATGACAGTGTTACAAGACAGGCAATTACAAAAGAACAGGAAGAGTTATTTCTGGAGTTTATCCGAAATGATGACCATTACTCAAAATACTATAATGGAATGTTTATTTTGTTTAAGACTGGACTTCGTATTTCTGAGTTTTGTGGATTGACAGTGAAAGATATTGATCTTCAGGAGAGAAAAATCAATGTGAATCATCAGCTTCAGAGAACCAGAGGAATGCAGTACGTCATTGAAGATACCAAAACTTCAAGTGGAACACGAATGTTGCCGATGACAGATGAAGTTTATGAATGTTTTGAACAGATTGTGAAAAACCGTAAAAAAGTAAGGGTTGAGCCGATTATAGATGGATATAGTCGATTCTTATTCCTGGATAAAAAAGATATGCCTGAGGTAGCACTCCATTGGGAAAAACATTTTCAGTGGGCGTTAGGAAAGTATAATCGTACTCATGAGGAACAAATGCCAAAGATCACGCCTCATGTATGTAGGCATACATATTGTTCTAATATGGCGAAAGCTGGAATGAATCCGAAAGCACTCCAATATTTAATGGGACATTCTGATATAGGGGTTACGTTAAATGTATATACGCATCTGGGATTAATTGATGCAAAAGAAGAGATGAATAGGATTGCAAAACTGGCATAGTATGATAAAATAATAGAAAAAAGAATTAAGAATAATCTGATTATAAGGTTCTTAGAAAGCCTGTTTTCCAGGCTGATTATTACTAAGAAGTTACTAAATTTGGATAAGAAAATATACGAATTTATGCTGTGATATACAGGAAAATGACAGGATTGAAGATTATCGGAAAATGCCTGCAAACAGCGTAAATACAGCATTTCAAGGAGTTTTAAGCAATGATAAGTGTGTTATTTGTCTGCCACGGCAATATCTGCAGATCAACCATGGCCGAGAGTGTTTTTACGCACAAAGTAAAAACGCTCGGCCTTTCAGATCAGTTTTTGATCGACAGTTTTGCAACAAGTACAGAGGAGATTGGGAATCCACCTCACAGAGGAACAGTGAACAAGCTGAGAGAAGTGGGAATACCACTGGTTCCGCACAGAGCGAAGCAGATTACGTGGGCGGATTATGAAAAATCCGATTATATTATTGGTATGGATTCTGCTAATATGCGTAATCTTAACAGGATGCTGAAGAATGACCCGGAAGAGAAGCTTTATAAGTTTCTGACTTTTGCCGGATCAGGACGGGATATTGCGGATCCTTGGTATACAGGAAATTTTGACGAAACTTATGAAGATATACAGGAAGGTTGTGAGGGATTTCTGGATTATCTGGAGAAACATGGAGAAATCCATTACTGATATTTCGGAATGAGACACAAATCTGAAACAATACAAAAGGTATGACAGCAAAAGGCAGCGGAAGCTGCTTTTTCTGTCGATGAAAACTTCTTTACAAATCTGAAAACTTCTATTATACTTGTCCATACAGCAGGCAACTCAGATTCAGCAGAGAAATCTGCTCTCTGCAATTCTACAGTGGAAGTTCTTTCCACAGAAATATCTAATCATGTTATCAGATCAGAATCATTTTGTGCGTCGTTGTGAGAACGCACAGGATTTTGTCGGGACATTCGTCCGCTTTGTTTCACAGAAAGGAAATTAAATATGGAAAAAAGTTATGAAACTTTTGTCACGGACTTGAGAAAGCTTCTTCTTGCGGCTATGGACCTGAAGGAAGAAGAAATTTATTTTTCAAACGATGGAGAAAAATATGGCTGTTTGGGAGATAGGCTATTTGTAGAGAGTGGTCATATGGAAAAGGCAAAAACAGTCTGCGGGTTGCATACAGAAGAGCTTTATAAAAGGTACTGTCAGGAACATTCTTTTGAAAATATCGTTCATGATTGTGTTAGGGAGATAAAAAAAGTCAGTGAAAATTGTGTGCTATGTGATTTGGACGATCTGAAAGATTATGAGAAGGTAAAAAGCAGACTTTTTATTCGACTTCTGAATGCAGATAAAAACAGGACTATACTGAAGGAGTTGGTTCATCACAAAATCGGAGATATTGCTTTAGTGGTTTATTATCTTGCAGGAGAAAAAGAGGGATATGTTCTGAGTGCAAAGATCAAGAAAAGCTTTGTGGAGAAATGGGGAAAAGATGCGGATACTGTTTTCGAAGCTGCTCTAATAAATACATATTTTATCAGTCCACCAAGAATCTATCATTGGGAAAAAATGCTGTTTGATAAGACATATGAAGGAGATAATTTCATGGATATCCTTGGAACATACCATCCAAATAAAGGGATTGCCGGGAATTGCCTGAGTACAGAAAAGCGTACTAATGGAGCGGCAGCAATCTTTTTGCCCGGGGTAGCCAGACGTCTTTCTGAACTTCTGGGGTCAGACCTGTATCTGGTTTTTACCAGTGTTCATGAAGTAATGGTCCATAATGCGGATGTGGTTTATCCGGAAGATTTGAAAGAAGTTTTAAGTGATACGCTCGAGAAAGCAACTCCGGAAGAGGACTATCTGACATCTTCCATTTATCGATACAGCAGAAGGAGTGGTGAATTCTCTGTGGAATTGAAATGAGCTAAAGAGAGGTGACATATGGAAGTGCTTTGAGTTTATCGTTATTTGGGCATTAGAACAGAAATTAAGGCCGGAATCCATCATAAAGAATGAAATTCCGGCCAGGTTCTTTCCATGTGTTATGCTGTTTGTCTAACTATTATAAGAGTTCTTTTTTTGTGGTTTAGCTGAGAAGTGCGGAATCGTTGGAAAATTCTTCACCGCTGGCTTCTTCGAATTTGTCCAGGAGATCTTTGACTGTAAGCTTTTTCTTTTCTTCGCCCTGGATATCCAGAATGATCTTTCCCTCCCACATCATGATCAGACGATTGCCGTGAGTGATTGCATCACGCATGTTATGGGTGATCATCATGGTTGTCAGATGATCGCGGTTTACGATCATGTCTGTGATCTCGAGAACCTTGGCTGCAGTCTTCGGATCAAGAGCAGCAGTGTGCTCATCCAGAAGAAGAAGCTGAGGCTTCTTTAAAGTTGCCATCAGAAGTGTCAATGCCTGACGCTGGCCACCGGAGAGGAGTCCGACTTTGGAAGTGAGCCGGTCCTCAAGACCAAGACCGAGAATCTTCAGGAGTTCGTGGTATTCTTCCCGTTCCTGGCGGGTAATGCCCGGACGGAGAAGGCGGGATTTTCCGCGGCGTTTGGCAAGAGCGAGATTTTCTTCAATTCCCATAGTTGCAGCAGTTCCGGTCATAGGATCCTGGAATACACGGCCAAGATACGCGGCTCTTTTATATTCGGAAAGTTTTGTGACATCGGTTCCACCGATAATGATTTTTCCGGAATCTACAGGCCAGGCACCTGCAACTGCATTCAGCATAGTGGATTTTCCGGCGCCGTTTCCTCCGATGACTGTAACAAAATCACCTTCGTTCAGATGAAGATCCACGCCGTTTAAAGCAACCTTTTCATTGATGGTGCCCGGATTAAATGTTTTATGTATATCGATCAGTTTCAGCATGATCATTTACCTCCCTGTTTGGCTTTTGTAAAGTATTTGCCCTTCCAGTATGGGAAAGCAAGGAACAATGCGACGACGAGTGCGGAAAGCATTTTCAGAAGGTCTGTATCAATTCCCATCCAGATAACAATTTGAAGTACCAGATAATAAAGAATAGAACCAAATACAACGCTTAACAGCTTCAGTGCAAAGTTGCGGAAAATACGGCTGAAGATCGCTTCACCGATAATTACTGCAGCAAGACCGATAACGATAGAACCACGTCCCATGTTGATATCTGCAAATCCCTGGTACTGTGTGAGAAGAGCGCCGGAAAGAGCAACAAGTCCGTTGGAAAGCATCAGTCCCAGAACCTTATTGCGGTCTGTGTTGATACCCTGTGCACGGGACATGCTTGGATTACATCCGGTCGCACGCAGGGAACATCCGAGTTCAGTTCCGAAGAACCAGTAAAGGACTGCAATCAGAATGATGATCATAATTGCTACGATAAAAAGCGTATTCTGTGTCAGAGCAACACCCTTGACACGTCGAAGGGATACCAGAAGATTAAATTTATCAACATTGATCGCCTGGTTTGCTTTTCCCATGATCTTTAGGTTGATAGAATAAAGGGAAAGCTGTGTCAGGATTCCGGCAAGGATAGCCGGGATGCCCATAAAGGTATGAAAAATACCAGTGGCAAGACCGGCCAGAAGTCCGGCTCCTGTTGCAACCAGCATGGACACCCATACATTGTGTCCGCTGAGCATCATCATGATACAAACAGCGCCGCCTGTACATAAAGTTCCGTCAACGGTAAGATCCGCAATATCAAGAATGCGGAATGTAATGTACACACCGATCGCCATGATTCCCCAGATAAGCCCCTGTGCGGCAGCTCCTGGAAGTGCGGTTATTAAACTCATAATCTGCATGTTAAATTATCCTCCTCTTTTTTATGCACGAACAGCGAGAAGGGGAACTCCCTTCTCGCTGTATCAGTGTATAATAGGTTTTTTACCGATTATTCAGCTGTTTTATCTGTTTCGATTGCTTCATATCCATCCGGAATTTTAATACCAAGCTCGTCACAGATGTCTTTGTTGTATTCTTTTGTGAATTTTGGTGCATATTCAATCGGCATTTTGGAGATATCTTTACCATCCTGAAGGATGCTGACTGCCATTTCGCCGGTTTTGTATCCAAGATCATAGTAGCTGATGGAAAGTGTTGCAACACCACATGCCTGGCAGATACCTTCTTCACCAGCGATTACCGGAACCTTTGCCGGAAGACAGATGTTGTTGATGATCTCAGTATTGGATGCTACAGTATTATCTGTAGGTGCATAGATCACATCACTGTCATTGGCAGCTGTGGTAACAACGGATGAAAGATCGTTGGAATCAGAGAATGCATAATCTTCACAGGTATAACCAAGCTTCTCAAGAGCATCTTTTACTGTATCTACCTGATACTGGGAGTTTGGCTCTGCTGAGCAGTAGAGAAGTCCGACATTTTTTGCATCCGGGAAAAGCTCATGGAGCATATCGGCCTGCTCATCAAGAGGAGCAAGATCAGAAGTACCGGAAATGTTCCCGCCTACTGTTCCGTCAAAGTCATCGATTCCAAGAGCGACACCATATTCGGTAACGGCTGTTCCAAGGATTGGGATATCGGAAGTTCCGGCAGCTGCAGCCTGAAGAGATGCGGTTGCGTTTGCAAGGATCAGGTCTGCCCCTTCTGAAACAAAGCTGTTGATAATGGTAGAACAGGTATTAGAATCACCCTGTGCATTTTGCTCGTCAAATTTTACGGAATCACCCATCTTTTCAGTGATGGCATCCTCAAAACCCTTGGTTGCGGCATCCAGTGCGTCATGCTGGACCAGCTGGCAGATACCTATTGTGTAAGTCTTTTCTTCTTTGGCGCTTACTGTGGCAGCACAGGTTCCTGTTACAAGAGCTGCTGCGAGTACAGCTGTTAAAATACGCTTTTTCATATTGTTTTCCTCCTCACGATGTTGCTATATTTTTGGATTATTTAAAAATACAACACTGATTGTGTTAATATAACACTTTAACGCTTAAAAGTCAAGAAGAATTAACGTGAAAATATGTTGAGTAAACAGATCCGGAAAACAAAATAAAGCATGAAATGAAATGCAGGCACAGGAAAAAACATACAGTCATATCATATTGTGAATGAAATTCTTAAGGAGAAAGAACATGGCATATAAAATCGTTCTGGATGCCGGACATGGTGGAGAAGATCCGGGTGCTGTTTATAAAGATCGCAAGGAAAAGGATGACAATTTGAAACTGACCCTTGCAGTAGGAAAGATCCTGGAAGAGAATGGCGTAGATGTGGTTTATACCAGGACTACAGATGTTTATCAGACTCCTTTTGAAAAAGCGAAAGCTGCAAATGAAGCTGGAGCAGATTTTTTTATTTCTTTTCATCGCAACAGCAGTTCCAAGCCGGAACAATACAATGGAGTTGAAGTACTGGTCTATGATAAGAAAGGCATTAAATATCAGATGGCACAGAATATCCTGGGAGCATTGGGAGAACTGGGGTTTCGGGAACTGGGCGTAAAAGAACGTCCGGGGCTGGTAGTGCTCCGGCGCACAAAAATGCCGGCACTTTTGATCGAGACCGGATTTATAAACTCGGAAAAGGATAATCAGCTTTTTGAAAAAAAATTCGAAGAGATTGCCAGAAGCATCGCAGATGCCATTCTGGGAACATTGAATGAGGAAACGGTGGAAGAGCCATTGTATTATCGGGTACAGACAGGAGCATTTCGAAATCGGGAAAATGCAGACAGGATGTTGTATCAGCTGACAGATCAGGGATTTCCGGCGTTTATCCTGAGAGAGAATGATCTTTACAAAGTTCAGGTAGGAGCATATATGCAGCTAGGAAATGCGGTCAATATGGAACAAAGGCTGAGGGACAGTGGATATAGCACAGTGATCGTTACAAAATAGAAAACAGATGATCTGTTAGTGCATCTGCCACGAAAGAGTGATATGATTAGGCAATACAGAAAGCTGGATAAGGGATACCTGTCAGATAAATATCTTTTGATCCGGGATTTAGCTGCAGATGGTAAAGAAAGGACATAGAAAATAATGTACGAAGAGTTTCTGAAACAGATAGAAGATTTCATGTTTATAGAAGATAAGCCGGAAAAAGCGGATGTGATCTTTGTTCCGGGAAACGGATATCCTCAAATGGCGGAAAAAGCAGCGGAGCTTTACAGGAATGGGTTTGCACCAAAGATCCTGCCCAGTGGAAGATACAGTATCACAGCAGGGAGATTTACAGGAGTTCTTGACAAGAAAGAATGTTATTGTGGGACATACAAAACGGAATGGGATTTTTTGAAAGATGTTCTGATGCAGAATGGTGTACCGGAAGAAGCGATTCTGAAAGAAGATCAGGCAACCTACACTTATGAGAACGCAATTTATTCCCGGCAGGTAACAGACAGAGAATACCTGGATATCAAAAAGGCGATTCTCTGCTGTAAAACCTGTCATGCAAGACGTGCGTTGATGTATTACAAGTTGCTTTATCCGGATACGGAATTCTTTGTGAGTTCGTGTTGTGTGGATTCTATAGATAAAAATACGTGGATTATGACAAATGATGGAATTGATGAGGTAATGGGGGAAATAACTAGAATAATTAAACAATTTTCATTGATGCTCAAAAAAAATTAATTTAGGGGTGTCGTAAAAAAAAGAATTGTGTTATAATGCATTTGACGAAAAAAAGAAATATCTGTTACGAAAGATTAACAAGATATTAATTTTTGGAGAAATATTGGTTCGAGCGCATGTTACATGCGTTCGATATTTTATATAACTGAATTTTTTGATAAAAGGCAAATATGAATCTTAGATTTTGAATATAGAGGTGCAGATTATTATGAAAAAGAACACAAAGGTTACATTTAGCAGAAGCTTTTCAATACTGGCAGCAGCGGCATTGTCCATGACACTGATCGGAGGACAGACCTTTCCGGCATATGCGGAGAACTCTTCAGGTATAGAATCCGGTGCTGTGATCCCGGATAATATAACTATTGACAGCCCTACAGCTCTTGCTAACATTGCGCTCCCATCTAATGCGTATGGAACTCTTTCCTGGGCAGATAGTTCTTATGTTCCGGACAAACGTGTGCAATCCTGTGGGGTAGTGTTCAAACCTGCTGCAGGTGCTGACCTTTCAGGCCTTCCGGGGTGGGACAGTAATTCAGGAACACTTACAGGTTCCGTGACAGTTGTGGTCAGCAGCATTGACAGTACAGAGGAAAATTCCGGAAGTGAGGAAAGCTCCGATTCTTCTGATTCAGATTCAGGAGAATCCTATGGAACCGATGATAAAGAGGAAAATGGAACCGACGTTAATGAGAATGATGCAGATACTTCTGTAAAAGAAACAGAGGACAGCACTGCAGAGAATGAGGAGAAGAACGAAGGTCTGCAGGATGACAGTGCCCAGGAAAATAAAGAAGATCCGGAGACAACAGGAAAAACGGAGCAGTCTTCTTCAGATTCTTCAGATACAACAGATGCAGCAGATGCCAGTGGAGAGGAAAAAAGGGATCCGGAGATAACAGCTGCACCATCTGAGGATAATAAAACTCAGGATGGGGAAGAAGCAGAAGCTGTGGAAACTCCTGCTGTAACGATAACTCCGGCGGCAGAAGATGGTATGGATCCCGATGCAGCATCTGAGAATAGAGACGATGAGAATCATGAAAAAAATAACGATGCTGAAATTACCGCGATCCCGGAAATTACGGAGACTCCTGATACTGAAGAAAACAAGGATAATATTTTTGACAGGAAAGATGATACAGAGGATAAACGCCCTCAGAATGCAGCTACCGATCTGACAGAAACAGAAAAAGAGAAAATTGCGTCTCAAAATCATACCTGTGATGGAATAACTGTATCAGGAATCGATCTTCCGTGGTATGTACAGTTTCGTGTTTCTGGTGGTGAGGACTATCAGTTTACCAATGAAGAAGATGCAACAATCTTTAAATCCTATGAGTTTGAACTCTGGGATACACAGAATAATACAGAGTATAAAATTCCGGATGGGGAGTATATCAGTGTGACTGTACCTGTAAAGGCAGGCTATACATATTCGATTGAACACCTTCTTGATAATGGCGCAATGGAGACCATCATTCCAAGCATGGATGGTGCCACAATGACTTTCAGTACACATTCATTCAGCCCATTTGGCATCGCTGGAAGTAAATCTCTGGTAGGGCCAGATGCTGAAAGCAATACCGGTGCAACGGTTACACCTGCAGCTGATGCTTCATCTTCGGATACTGCATCTTCAGGTACTGCAGATTCTGCAGAAACAGACAGTACAGACACCAATACGGCAGAGACATCTCAGAATCTGACTTCAGATAGCACAGATCAGGAACAGTCTTCTTCTCAGAACAGTGATACGGCGGAGAAGGAGGCTGAAGAACAGTCTTCTGCAACAACATCCAAGAAACAGGTAAATACCGGAGATAACACTCAGATCCTTCCGTTTGTGATCTTGTTTGTGGTAGCGGCAGTTGTAGCTGGTGTAGCAGTGTTTTTTAAGAAAAGAAAGAAGTAAAGAATAAGAATAAGAGAAAAAGCTCTCCCATATAATGACTGTGGGAGGGCTTTTTTATGAAGGGAAAAGCAATATTACGATCATTGCTGCTAGCCTATGGAGTGACAGGACTTTTTCTTCTGATACTGGCGTTTCTGCTCTTTCAGTTTGAATTCGGAGGAGGGACGGCGGCGGTGGGGATCATTATTATTTATGTAGTATCCTGCCTGGTCGGAGGTTTTATGGCGGGAAAGATCATACGGAAAGACCGATATATATGGGGGATCGTTACCGGGCTTTCCTATTATGTTCTGCTGCTTCTGGTATCTTTTCTGGCACAGGGGAAATGGGATATGACCTTTGCCCATGCGTTGACTACTTTTTTCATGTGTCTTGGTGGCGGAGCCATTGGTGGGATGCTGTCGTAAAAGCTTACAAAAAAATGCTTTGAAAATCGATGATTTTATGCTATACTAGGCGAAGAATAGAATACATAAAGGAGGATATATCATGGAACATATCAAGACATTAAATACAAAGAACCTTCAGAACACGGTTAAGAAGGGTGGATGTGGCGAATGTCAGACATCCTGTCAGTCTGCTTGCAAGACTTCCTGTACAGTAGGAAACCAGAGCTGCGAGCATAAATAAGAAGCAGCCGTTGAATGAGTGGAAAGCAGCGGGAGATCCGCTGCTTCACTTGTTTTATTTGAAAGTAACAGGTATCCAGCAAAACGCGCCGGAGGGCGCGTTTTGTCGGGTTATAAAAGAATTTTAGAAAGGATTGCGGGAAGATGAGTTTAATTCACCGTTATCAAAGTAATGGATATAATATTGTGCTGGATATCAACAGCGGCTGTATCCACCTAGTAGATGAAGTAACCTATGAGGTGCTGCCGTATCTTGAAGAAGGCATGGAAGCGGCTGCCATTGCTGAGAAGCTTGGCGACCGTTTTAAGAAAGAGGATGTAGAAACCTCTGTAACTGAATGTAAGAAGCTTCAGGAACAGGGAATGCTTTTTACAAAAGATATTTATGAGAATATCATTGATGAATTTACCAAAAACCGCCAGACCGTTGTAAAGGCTCTTTGCCTTCATATTGCTCATGACTGTAATCTGGCATGCAGATATTGTTTTGCAGAAGAAGGAGAGTATCACGGAAGACGTGCGCTGATGTCTTTTGAGGTAGGAAAAAAAGCGTTGGATTTCCTGATCGCTAATTCCGGCTCCAGAAAGAATCTGGAAGTGGATTTCTTTGGCGGCGAGCCTCTTATGAATTGGCAGGTTGTAAAGGATCTTGTGAAATACGGAAGAGAACAGGAGAAACTTCATAACAAAAAATTCCGCTTCACGCTGACAACCAACGGCGTTCTTTTAAATGATGAGGTGATGGAATTCTGCAATAAGGAAATGGGAAATGTTGTCTTAAGCGTGGACGGTAGAAAAGAAGTTCATGACTACATGCGCCCGTTCCGTAAGGGTGCAGGAAGCTATGATCTGATCATGCCGAAATTTGAGAAATTTGCGGAATCCAGAAATCAGGACAAGTATTATGTAAGAGGAACCTTTACTCATCATAATCTTGATTTCTCTCAGGATGTTCTGCATCTGGCAGATCTTGGCTTCAAGCAGATTTCTGTTGAGCCGGTCGTGGCAGCAGATACAGAAGAGTATGCGATCCGTGAGGAGGATATCCCACAGATCCTGGAACAGTATGATATTCTTGCAAAAGAAATGATCAAAAGAGAAAAAGAGGGAAAAGGATTCAACTTCTTCCACTTTATGATAGACCTTACCGGTGGTCCGTGTGTATACAAACGACTTTCCGGATGCGGCTCAGGAACCGAGTACCTGGCTGTTACTCCGTGGGGGGATTTTTATCCATGTCACCAGTTTGTGGGTGAGGAACAGTACCTTATGGGTAATGTAGACGAGGGAATCACAAAGCCTGAAATCGTAAAAGACTTTGGAAGATGTAACGTCTATACGAAACCGGACTGTAAAGACTGTTTTGCCAGATTCTACTGCAGCGGCGGCTGTGCGGCAAATGGTTACCATTTCGGCGGAGATATCCGGGGGAATTATAAGATCGGATGCGAACTCCAGAGGAAGCGTGTGGAGTGCGCTATCATGATAAAAGCCGCTTTGGCGGAATAAGAGAGGAAAAAGAAAATGAAGAAAAGTAGAGGAATTGCAGTGCTGCTTCTGACAGCAATTGTCACAGTATTCTTCTGCTATGTGGCTGCGGTAGGCATTGGTCCTACAGGAACAGGTTCGGCTAAGAATATCAACACCGGACTTGATCTTGCCGGCGGTGTCAGCATCACATACCAGGCTAAGGACAGCAATCCGAGCAAGGAAGACATGTCCGATACTGTTTACAAGATGCAGCAGCGTGTTTCTCAGTACAGTACTGAGGCACAGGCATATCAGGAAGGTTCCAACCGTATCACCATTGAGATTCCAGGAGTATCAGATGCAAATGCGATCCTGGAAGAACTTGGAAAGCCAGGTTCTCTGTATTTTATCGATCAGACAGATGCAGATGGAAACCAGAATTTTACAACAGGAAACAGTGAGAGTGGATATGTTCTTGCAAGAAGTATTGAGGATATCCAGAAAGCCGGATCTGTTGTACTGGAAGGTACAGACGTTGCAGATGCTGAGGGAGGTGCTTATCAGGATTCATCCACAAGCTCCCAGAAATATGCAGTCAGTCTGACTCTTACAAAGAATGGAAAAACCAAATTTGCGGAAGCTACCAAGGCAAATGTTGGAAAGCAGATCGCAATCGTATATGACAATCAGGTTTTAAGCGCTCCGAATGTAAATGAGGAGATTTCCGGCGGAAAAGCTCAGATCACCGGAATGGCAAGTACAGAAGAGGCACAGAATCTTGCTTCTTACATAAGAATCGGTTCCTTAAGTCTTGAGCTTACCGAGCTTCGTTCCAGCGTAGTTGCTGCACAGCTTGGTGAAGAAGCCATCGCAACAAGTGTAAAAGCCGGAGCGATCGGTCTTGTGATCGTTATGCTGATCATGATCATCGCATACCGTATCCCAGGTCTGGTTGCATCTGTTGCACTGGTTCTTTATACAACCTTAATGCTGATCACACTGAATGCCTTTGATATCACCCTTACGCTTCCGGGTATTGCAGGTATCATCCTGGGCATTGGTATGGCAGTGGATGCCAATGTTATCATCTACGCCAGAATCCGTGAGGAGATCGCGGCAGGCCTTTCTGTCCATGCAGCGATCAAAAGTGGATTCGGCAAAGCGTTTTCCGCTATTTTTGATGGAAACATCACAACACTGATCGCGGCTTGTGTGCTGATGTGGCTTGGCTCCGGTTCTGTTAAGGGGTTTGCCTACACGCTGGCAATGGGTATCGTGATCTCCATGTTTACAGCACTGGTTATATCCAGGCTTGTTATTAATGCGGTATACGCAATTGGTGTTCGTGACCCGAAATTCTATGGCATTGCCAAGGAACGTAAGGTTGTGGATTTCGTTGGAAAGAGAAAAATCTTCTTTGCTGTTTCCATTATCCTGATCCTTTGCGGACCTGTAGGAATGCTGGTCCACAGTAATGTGATCGGTGACAAAGCCATGAATTACAGTCTGGAGTTTTCCGGCGGTACTTCTACCAATGTAACCTTCAATAAAGAGATGGATATCAAGGAAATCGATTCCGAGGTAACACCGGTTGTTGAGGCAGTGACAGGTGATAAGAATGTACAGCCGACCAAGGTGCAGGGAACCAATCAGGTAGTGATCAAAACACGTTCTCTGGATCTTAAGGAACGAGAAGCACTGAATAAGGCATTGGAGGAAAATTTTGATGTAGATACAAGTCTGATCACATCGGAGAATATTTCCGCTACTGTCAGCAATGAGATGAGAAGAGACGCTATCGTAGCGGTTATCGTAGCTGCGATCTTCATGCTTCTTTACATCTGGTTCCGTTTTAAGGATATCCGCTTTGCAAGCAGTGCAGTACTTGCACTTCTTCATGATGTCCTGGTCGTACTTGCGTTTTATGTTATTTCCAGAACATCTGTGGGAAATACATTTATTGCGTGTATGCTGACGATCGTAGGTTATTCCATCAATGCTACTATTGTCATCTTCGACCGTATCCGTGAGAATATGAGAGGCAGAAAGAAAGTTGAGGATGAGAAACTGAAAGAGATCGTAAATACCAGTGTTACAGAAACTCTGACACGAAGCATTTACACATCCCTGACAACATTTGTAATGGTTGCAATTCTTTATGTAATGGGTGTTTCCTCAATTAAAGAATTTGCAGCACCGCTGATGGTAGGTATCATCGGTGGAGCATATTCTTCTGTATGCATCACTGGTGCTCTGTGGTACACTATGAAAACATTCAGAAAAAATCGTGTTGCAGCACCGGCAGCTGTAGTAGCTTCCGCAAAGATTTCTTCCGAGAAATCTGAGAAAAAGGTAAAACAGCCATCCGGACAGCAGACAGCTCAGCAGCCGAAGAAGAAAAACCGTAAAAGAGTTGCTGAGCGCCTTGCAGCGCAGGAGGCAGCAAAGCAGCAGAATGATGAGGAGAAATCTGAATAAAATTGCTGAATAACAGAAACGTTCCGTACCGGGAAAGAATATTTCCTGGCGGAACGTTTTTTTGTGTGGCATAAAAAACTTGCAGCTATGCAGGAGTATGAGTTACAATACGGTTATTGTGTTGCTTTGAAGAAAGAAAGCGGCAAAGCATCAAGGAGGAAACAACATGGAACGATGGGTTGTTGCTGCAAAACGGGCGGACTTTGCGGCAATTGGAAAAGAGTTCGGAATTGATCCGGTGATCGCCAGACTGATCCGAAACCGGGATGTACAGGACAGGGATGAAATTCGCAGATATCTTTATGGAAAGGTGGACGAACTGGCTTCTCCACATTTGATGAAAGATGTGGATAAGGCAGTGGAGATCCTGCGGAATAAAATAAAGGAAAAAAAACGCATCCGTATTATAGGCGATTATGACATTGATGGGGTAGTATCGACCTTCATTCTGATCAAAGGACTGAAGCGTGCAGGAGCTCTGGCAGATACATATATTCCGGACCGTGTGGCGGACGGATATGGAATCCATGAGCACCTGATCGAAAGAGCAGTGAATGATGGGATTGACGTAATTGTTACCTGTGATAATGGAATTGCGGCGTACAATGAAATCACTATGGCTAAAGAGAAGGGAATGACGGCGATAATAACCGATCATCATGAAATTCCCTATAAAGAAACGGAAGATGGAAGAGAACTGATCCTTCCGCCGGCTGATGCCATTGTAAATCCAAAACAGCCGGACTGTAATTATCCGGAGAAAAGATTGTGCGGAGCAGTTGTTGCGTTGAAGCTGGTGACAGCTCTCTATGAGGCATGCGGGATTCCGGAAAAAGAGCTGGAAGATTTTCTGGAATTAGGAGCCATTGCCACGGTGGGAGACGTGATGGATCTTCAGGGTGAAAACCGCATCCTTGTAAAGGAAGGCCTGAAACGACTTTCCCACACTTCTAACAAAGGTCTCCGTGAACTGATCCGTGCCAATGGCCTGGAGGATGGGACGATCACTGCCTATCATGTAGGGTTTGTGCTGGGACCATGTATCAATGCCAGTGGAAGACTGGATACCGCTGCACGTTCCCTGAAACTGCTCTGTGCGGAGACGGAAGATGAAGCAGCAAAACTTGCCGGTGATCTGACTGCACTGAATCAAAGCAGAAAAGCTCTCACAGAAGAGGGAAAGGAAGCAGCGATCCGTATTGTGGAAGAGACAGAAATTGGACAGGACAGGGTTCTTGTGATCTATTTACCGGACTGTCACGAAAGTCTGGCCGGAATTATTGCGGGACGTATACGAGAAAAGTACAATAAACCGGTCTTTGTCCTGACAAAAGGTGAAACAATGGTGAAAGGCAGCGGACGTTCTATAGAAAGCTATTCCATGTTTGAGGAACTGGTAAAATGCGGAGATCTGATGGAACAGTATGGCGGTCATCCTATGGCGGCAGGATTATCCATTAAAGAAGAAAATGTGGAAGAGTTCCGCAGACGGTTAAACGAAAACTGTACTCTGACAGAAAAGGATCTGGCTCCAAAGATCCTGATCGATGTGCCAATGCCGGTTTCCTATATAAATAAGGAACTTGTGGAAGAGATATCCCTGCTGGAGCCTTTTGGAAAGGGAAATACCAAACCGATTTTTGCACAGAAGGGACTTCGGGTTTTAAGCAGCCGTATTCTTGGCAAAAATAGGAATGTGGCAAAGCTTCAGCTATCAGACAGTACCGGCTGTGTAGTGGAAGCAGTATATTTTGGAGAAGCAGATGAATTTGTTGATAGAATAAAAAAATGTGGAAGTATTGCGGTCACATATTATCCTGAGATCAACCGTTATCAGGGAAGAGAGACCTTACAGATCGTAATCCGAAATTATATTACAGAATAACAGGAGAAGGTATCACTAAAATGCAGATCCTGACAGCGAGTAATTGACTGTAAAACAGGAAAGAAGGCTCTGTACTGGGCAATATGCAGTCCAGGGCCTGTCGTAATTCCGCGAGTTCTGTCGGGTTGCACATTGATTCCCTACAGAAAAAGTGCTATACTATCTAACATCTGATTGACAAATTAAACCATTGGAGGTTATTATGAAAAAAATAGAAGAATATGTAAGAAGTATCCCGGACTTTCCAGAGCCAGGGATTATTTTCCGTGACGTTACCAGCGTCCTTCAGGATGCGGATGGATTACAGCTTGCCATTGATTCTATGCAGAATTGTCTGGAGGGTGAGGAGTTCGATGTGATCACAGGTCTTGAATCCAGAGGCTTTATCTTTGGTATGCCGATCGCATATAATCTTCACAAACCCTTTGTTCTGGTCCGCAAAGCAGGAAAACTTCCATGTGAGACCGTTTCCAGAACCTATGAGCTGGAGTATGGAAGTGCAACTATCGAGATGCATAAGGATTCCATCAAGCCGGGACAGAAGGTTGTTATTGTGGATGACCTGATCGCTACGGGCGGAAGCGTGGAAGCTGCCATCAAGCTTGTGGAGGAGCTTGGCGGCGAGGTTGTCAAGGTGGTTTTCCTTATGGAGCTTGCAGGTCTGAAGGGACGTGAGCGTCTCAAAGGTTATAATGTGGCATCTGTGATCTGTTACGACGGAAAATGATTTTTTGTCGGTGGAAGGGGATGTGAACTGTTGTAGTCATACGGCAGTATGAAATTGTGCACAGGCAGGTGGGATTTAATGGCAGAGACAAAAAATACGGAAAAACAAAACATTGAGATACAGAAGGAAGAAGAAAAAAGAGAGTCTGTCCGGAAGGCAGATGCGGCGGTGAAATCCATGCATGATTTTACAAGCCCTGAGGTTCTTTATCAGGAGCTTATAAAAAGCGTGAAGAAATATCATCCGTCTACAGATATTTCCATGATCGAAAAGGCCTATAAAGTGGCCAGCGAGGCACATAAGGATCAGAAACGTAAATCCGGTGAACCTTATATCATTCATCCTCTCTGTGTTGCAATCATCCTTGCGGATCTTGAGCTGGATAAGGAGACCATAGTGGCAGGTCTTCTTCATGATGCGGTAGAGGATACCTGGATGACGTATGAAGAGGTGGAAAAGGAATTTGGTTCTGAGGTAGCACTTCTGGTAGATGGTGTTACCAAGCTGGGACAGCTGTCCTATTCCAAGGACAAGGTAGAGGTTCAGGCTGAGAATTTAAGAAAGATGTTCCTTGCAATGGCTAAGGATATCCGCGTTATCCTGATCAAGCTTGCGGACCGTCTTCATAATATGCGTACCCTGCAGTATATGAGACCAGAGAAACAGCAGGAGAAAGCAAGAGAAACCATGGATATCTATGCTCCCATCGCGATGCGGCTTGGTATTTCCAAGATCAAGGTGGAACTGGATGATCTTTCTCTTAAGTATCTGAAGCCGGATGTTTACTATGATCTGGTAGAAAAGGTTGCTCTTCGCAAAAGTGCCCGTGAGGAATTTGTTAACTCTATCGTGAAACAGGTAAAGCAGCATATGGAGGATTCCAATATCAGGGCACAGGTGGATGGCCGCGTGAAGCATTTCTTCAGCATCTATAAGAAGATGGTCAATCAGGATAAAACCATTGATCAGATTTATGACCTGTTTGCTGTACGCATCATTGTAGATACTGTGAAGGACTGTTATGCAGCTCTTGGTGTTATCCATGAGATGTACAAGCCGATCCCCGGCAGATTTAAAGATTATATCGCAATGCCGAAGGCCAATATGTATCAGTCTCTGCATACAACGCTTATTGGTCCTAACGGACAGCCTTTCGAAATCCAGATCCGTACATTTGAAATGCATAAAACCGCAGAATACGGTATTGCAGCTCATTGGAAATATAAGGAAACTTCCGATGGTAAGAAACCTGGAAAGAGTGAGGAAGAGAAGCTGAACTGGCTGCGCCAGATCCTGGAGTGGCAGCGCGACATGTCCGATAACCGGGAGTTCATGAGTCTTCTGAAAAATGATCTGGATCTTTTTGCAGACAGTGTTTACTGTTTCACTCCCCAGGGAGATGTAAAAACACTCCCAAACGGTTCTACACCTATTGATTTTGCATACAGCGTGCACAGTGCAGTAGGAAACAAGATGGTAGGTGCCAGGGTCAATGGCAAACTTGTTCCTATTGAATATAAGATCAAAAACGGTGATCGTATTGAGATCATAACATCCCAGAATTCTCAGGGTCCCAGCCGTGACTGGCTGAAGATCGTAAAGAGCACACAGGCTAAGAATAAGATCAACCAGTGGTTTAAGAAAGAACTGAAGGAAGATAATATCCTGAAGGGTAAGGACATGCTGAATCAGTATGCCAAGACCAAGGGCTTTAAACCAGGCATATATACCAAGCCACAGTATATGGAATCGGTAATGCATAAATATGGTTTCCGAGACTGGGATTCTGTATTGGCAGCGATCGGACATGGCGGCCTGAAAGAAGGTCAGGTGTTTAACAAGCTGGTAGAAGCCTATGAGAGGGAGCATAAGAAGAATCTTACAGATGAACAGGTCCTGGAGGCAGCTTCCGAATCACAGGAGAAGCTTCACATTGCCAAGAGTAAGAGTGGCATTGTAGTAAAAGGCATTCATGATGTGGCAGTTCGTTTTTCCAAATGCTGTAGTCCGATCCCGGGAGATGAGATCGTAGGCTTTGTAACAAGAGGAAGAGGGATCACCATTCATCGTACAGACTGTGTGAATGTGCTCAACATGCCTGAGATTGACCGGAAACGTCTCATTGAAGCAGAGTGGCAGATGCCAGACAGAGCGGATTCCGAGAAATACGAAGCGGAGATCCAGGTTTATGCAAATAACCGTACCGGACTTCTGGTGGATATTTCCAAGATCTTTACAGAGAGGAAGATCGATCTTCGTTCTATTAACAGCCGTACCAACAAGCAGGAACGCGCCACGATTTCCATGTCCTTTAATGTATGCAGCAAACAGGAACTGAATTCTCTGATCGAAAAGATCCGTCAGGTTGAAAGTGTTCTTGATGTAGAGCGAACAACGGGCTGACCCGATAAACGGAGGAATTTTTATGAGTAAACTTGAAATGCAGCAGTGTGTGCTGGGCCAGGTGTTTACCAACTGCTATTTTCTGAAAAATAAAGAGACCGGAGAACTGCTGATCGTAGACCCGGGAGACTATGCAGAAAAAGTTTTTCAGAAAGTATCTCTTATGCAGGGAAAACCGGTGGGGATCCTTCTGACACATGGTCATTTTGATCACATCATGGCTGTAAAGGAAGTGAAGGAAAAATATCAGATCCCGGTTTATGCATGCATGCAGGAAGAAGTGATGCTGGCAGAGCCCACGATAAATATGACTGCTGTTTATGGAAGTGCCTGTTCAATTAAGCCGGATGTTCTTCTGGATGACGGGCAGATTTTCGAAGCGGCCGGATTTTCCATCCAGATGTTCCACACACCGGGACATACCAAAGGAAGCTGCTGCTATTATATCAAAGACGAAGGTGTGCTTTTCAGCGGAGATACATTGTTTTGCGGCTCTGTGGGAAGAACCGATTTTCCTGGCGGAAGTTCTGCTGAGATCGTAAGAAGCCTTCACAAGCTTGTGGATACTTTGCCGGAGGATACAGAAGTATTTCCGGGGCATGACGCATCCACAACCATTGGTTATGAAAAGAGGTATAATCCATTTGTATAAGATTGGCATTTTGTTTCAGAACAGAGATTTTGAGCATGATGTGTATGAACTGATCAAAGCGTTTTATCCCGGAAATGAGATCGTTTCTCTTTATGAAGAGGATGATGCGGATTATGATATCCGCTTCCGGGTCTCACGTGATGAAGAAGGTTATACCATCAGTTACAACAACGGAATAGAGAAAAAAACAGCTCATGGGGCTGTGATAGAAGGGCAATCCAGTGGAGAAGCTTCGGATGCCCTTATTTCTTGCAATGATGCCCATGATATCCGCAGAAAAAATAAAGACGCGATCAAATACGCTCTGTATCAGATGCTTTCCAAAGCTACAGGAAAGACACTTCCCTGGGGAAATCTTACAGGCATTCGTCCTGTGAAAATGGCTATGGGAATGCTGGAGTCCGGAATGAAAAATACGGAGATCGCCAGATATATGAGAGATCAGTATCTGGTAAGTCCGGAGAAAACAGCTCTTGCAGTTACTATCGCAAATCGTGAGCGGGATATCCTGAAAAATATTGATTATGAAAACGGCTACAGCCTTTATGTTGGCATTCCTTTCTGTCCGAGTATCTGTCTGTACTGTTCATTCAGTTCCTATCCCCTGGAGAGATGGCGTAAATATGTGGAGGCGTATCTGGATGCGCTGGTAAAGGAAATCCGGGCTGTTTCCGGGATGATGAAAAACCGGAAGCTGGATACGGTCTATATCGGTGGGGGAACACCTACCACACTGGAGCCGGATCAGCTTCGGAGACTTCTTGGCGCGATCACGGAATATTTTCCCTGTGAGGAGCTGGAAGAATTTACGGTTGAGGCAGGAAGACCGGACAGTATAACCTTGGAAAAGCTTCAGGCGATCCGGGAGTTTCCGGTTACCAGGATTTCTGTAAATCCACAGACCATGAATCAGGAAACCCTGGATATCATTGGCAGACGTCATACAGTAGAACAGACAAAGAATGCGTTTCATCTGGCAAGAAAAGCCGGATTCGACAATATCAATATGGATCTGATCGTGGGTCTTCCCGGCGAAGATATCACAAAAGTGCAGCATACACTGGACGAGGTAAAAGCTCTCGGGCCGGACAGCCTGACCGTACATTCTCTTGCTGTGAAGCGTGCGGCAAGACTGAATATTTTCCGTGATAAATACCAGGAGATGACCTTTGAAAACAATCAGGAGATCATGGATCTGACTATGAAAACGGCCTACGAG